>JBIKNV010000067.1:0-9983 GCA_044358475.1 Pirellulales bacterium
CGTGCACCCGGCCTGCTCGATCGCAGCCGCACGGGCAGGGGAGGGGGCCTGTGTTGCTCGTCGCACCAGGATCACGGCGTCGCAGCCGATGCTCATGGCAGCCACGCGGTCGCGGCGAATAGGCCCCGGTGGAAACCAGACACCGGCGTCGACGAGTACCACCTCGCGATGCGTGTCGCCCCCGATGAGCGTCTCCCCGGCTTCCGACAATGGACCGGAAACCAGCACCACGTGCCACCCGCGTGCCGTGAGCGTGGCGGCAAGTCCCTCGACGAGCGTCGTGCGGCCTTCTCCGCGAGCGCCGCCGGCCACGGCGATCACCCGCAGGCCGTCGGCGACCGCCCGCTCGACGGTCACGGCCAGGGCGGCCCACTCAGCCGGCGCTTTCTGCAACAGCCATGCAACGAGTGGCTGATCTGCGGCCGCGGTATCACTACGAGCTCCGGACGACGCGGGCGCGACCGCGGCCGAGAGCTGCTCCCGTTCCTCCTGTGCAGGCCGCCTCGGCCCCGGCGGTTCCAGCGAAGCAGGTACGTCCGCCGTGACTTCCTGCGTCAATGCAGCCGGTTCATCCAATTCATGGTCGACCTTTCCACCTGACGACGATGCATGGGATGACGCTGGATGGAGTCGACGCAGGAACACGGCATCGACCATGTCGAGCGCTGGCGGACTGTGCATCATCGTGGCCTCATGACTCATTGGGCGATCCTCGCGTCCGTCGCACCTTGAGACCCCGGCTCGCTCGCCACCCGCTGCGAAGACCTGTCTTCCGCCACTGCCAACTCCACGTCGGCGGCACCGCGACGCACCAGCTCGTTTCGCAGGGCAAGGCCCCAAATGCCTGCCGCGACGATGGCCAACACCGCAACTGAACGGGTGGGAAAGATCGACTTCTCTCGTCGATCACGCCGGCCGGGAGGAGACGGCCGCGTTGGTTTTGCCGGCCTCTTCGGACCAGGATCGGCACGCACCGGTGGGGCAGGTGGCTCAGCTGCGCTGCTGTCTGGTCGGGCGGGAAAACGGGCGATGACGTCCACGGCTACCTCCGTGCTCTCTTCGATCGTCCCCGCGTGCCGTCGTGCTTGAGCCCGTTGCGGACGAGGGGGGGTCACCGACAACAGCGGTCGCCAGTGGGCCTTCCTGTCCGGCCACGACGCTTTTGCAGTATGCCCGAACCACCCAGTCGCCTATCATGAGGAGTGGTCACAGAGTCTGTGTTGATCCCGCTCACCACGATTGCCCGCTGCTGGCACGAAGCCTGATGCCGAGTTTGCCTCCCGCCTCCCGAACCGATCTCCTTCGCACCCTCCTCTCCGAACGGATCGCCATTCTCGACGGCGCGATGGGCACGATGGTTCATGCCCTCGCTCTCGACGAGCAGGGATTCCGCGGCGATCTGTTCCGCGACCATCCCAAGGATCTGAAAAACTGCATCGACATCCTCACGCTCACCCAGGGGGATGCGATCCGGGGCATCCACACCGCCTACCTGGAGGCCGGTGCGGATATCGTCGAGACCAACACGTTCGGCGCCACCCGCGTGGCCCTGGCCGACTTCGGCCTCGGTGACCGCACCCGTGAAATCAATCTCGCCGCCGCCCGGCTGGCTCGTGAGGCCGCTACTGCCGTGGAGGCTCGGACCCCCGACCGCCCCCGCTTCGTGGCTGGCTCAATTGGCCCGACCAACAAGCAGTTGTCGATCGCGGGAAACGTCGCGGATCCCGGCCATCGTGATGTCACGTTCGACGAGATGGTCGACTGTTATCGCGAGCAGGTCGAGGCGCTCTTGGAAGGTGGCGTCGACCTGCTCCTCGCCGAAACCGCGTTCGACACGCTGGTGCTCAAAAGCTGCCTGTTCGCAATCGAACAGGTCTTCATCAACACTGGCATCCGCGTTCCGGTCATGGCCTCGTTCACGGTCTTCGAGGGCGGCCGCACGCTCTCCGCCCAGACCGTGGAAGCCTGTTGGGAAAGCCTCTCCCACGTCGACCTGTTGAGCGTGGGCATCAACTGCGCGCTCGGGCCGGAGAAGCTGCGGACGCACCTGGCCGACTTGTCGCGAATCGCTCCGCGGCTGGTGAGTTGCTACCCCAATGCCGGCATGCCCAACGCCCTTGGCGGTTTCGATGAGACACCGGAGATGATGGCCTCGGTGCTGGGCGAGTTCGCCCGCGAGGGCTGGCTCAACGTCGTCGGCGGCTGCTGCGGCACGACCCCGGCCCATATCAAGGCGATCGCGGAGGCCGTCGCCCCCTATCCGCCTCGGAAACCCGCCACTCCCCCTCGACGGTCCCGCTATTCCGGCCTCGAGCTGCTGGAGATTCGCCCCGAAACGAGTTTTACCATCGTCGGGGAGCGGACCAACGTGACCGGCTCCCGCGCCTTCGCCCGACTCATCAGGGAGGAGCGGTACGAGGAGGCGGTCGGCGTCGCCCGGCAGCAGGTCGAGAGCGGCGCGAACATCATCGACGTCAACGTCGACGAGGGAATGCTTGACGGCCCTGCCGTGATGACCAAGTTTCTCACGCTCCTCTCCAGCGAGCCGGACGTCTCGCGGGTACCGGTGATGATCGACAGTTCCCGCTGGGAAGTGCTCGAAGCGGGCCTGAAGTGCCTGCAGGGCAAGGGGATCGTCAACTCGATCAGCCTGAAGGAAGGGGAGGAGACGTTTTTGCGGCAGGCCCACACGATCCGTCGCTACGGTGCCGCGGTCGTCGTCATGGCCTTCGACGAGGAAGGACAGGCCACCGACATCGACCGCCGCGTGTCGATTTGTCGACGGGCCTTCCGGCTGCTGACCGAGACGGCCGGCTTCGCCCCCGAAGACATCATCTTCGACCCGAACATCCTCACCGTCGCCACCGGGATGGAGGAACATAACCGCTACGCGATCAACTTCATCGAGGCCACGCGGCAGATCAAACAGGTGATGCCGCTGGTCAAGGTGTCGGGGGGCGTGAGCAACATTTCGTTCTCGTTCCGCGGTAACGACGCCGTTCGGGAGGCGATGCACGCCGTCTTCCTCTATCACGCGATTCGGGCCGGCATGGACATGGGCATCGTCAACGCCGGCCAACTCGCGGTCTACGAGGAGATCGAGCCCGAACTGCTCACGCGAATCGAAGACGTGCTCTTCGACCGCCGTCCCGACGCCACCGACCGGCTCATCGAGTTTGCGGAAACGGTCAAGAGCCGTGGCGGGGCCGACCCCGCCAAGGCCGACGCCTGGCGGAGCCTCGACGTCGAGGCCCGCCTGGCCCACGCGCTCATTAAGGGCCTTGTTGAACACGTCGAAGAGGACGTGGAGGAGGCCCGTACGAAATATGCCACCAGCCTCGAGATCATCGAGGGACCGCTCATGCGGGGCATGCAGACGGTGGGCGACCTGTTCGGCGAGGGCAAGATGTTCCTGCCCCAGGTGGTGAAAAGCGCCCGCGTCATGAAGCGGGCGGTGAACCACCTCCTTCCTTATATGGAAGAAGAGCGGAAGGCCCAGGGAGCCGAGCAGACCAACCGGGGCCGCGTCCTTCTGGCAACCGTGAAGGGAGACGTCCACGACATCGGCAAGAACATCGTGGGCGTCGTACTCGGCTGCAATGGCTATGAGATCATCGATCTCGGGGTGATGGTGCCCTGCGCCAAGATCATCGACGAGGCGCGGGCCTGCCGGGCCGATATCGTGGGGTTGAGCGGCCTCATCACGCCGAGCCTCGACGAAATGGTGCAGGTGGCTCAGGAGTTCGAGCACGAGAAGTTCGCCGTGCCGCTGCTGATCGGGGGCGCTACGACCTCGGCCCGACACACGGCCGTGAAGATCGCCCCAAAATATTCCGGCGACGTCGTCCATGTCGTCGATGCCTCGCGGGCGGCGGGCGTCGTCGAGAAACTGCTCAATCCGGCGCTGAAATCCGACTTCTCTGCCACCAATCGCACGGCCCAGCAACGTGATGTCGAAACCTTCAAGCGTCGGCAGGAAACCACGCTCGTGCCCTACGAGACGGCACGGGCCAGGCGTTGGACCTGCGACTGGGCCACGGCGCGGATCGACACGCCCGAATTCCTGGGAATCCGGCAGCTCGACGACGTGCCGTTATCGGCGCTGATCCCCTATATCGACTGGTCCCCCTTCTTCATGTCGTGGGAGTTGAAAGGGAAGTACCCGGCGATCTTTGACGATCCGATCGTCGGCACCGAGGCGCGAACACTGCACGACGAAGCGCTTCGGCTTCTCGACCAGATCGTCCGCGACCGTTCGCTCGTCGCCAAGGGTGTCTACGGTTTCTTCCCGGCCCACTCCGATGGCGACGACATCGTGCTCTCCACGGACGATTCGCGATCCACCGAATGGATGCGGTTGCATACGCTGCGGCAGCAGTGGGAAAGAAAGGGGCAGGACACGTTCCATGCCCTCGCCGACTTCGTGGCGCCGCGGGAGAGCGGACGGCGTGACTACATCGGCGCCTTCGCCTGTACGGCCGGCCATGGCTGCGATGAGCTTGCCGCCCGGTTCGAGCGGGACCACGACGACTACTCGGCCATTCTGGTCAAGGCGATCGCCGATCGGCTCGCCGAAGCGTTCGCCGAGTGGCTGCATGCGAAGGTGCGGTGCGAGTGGGGCTATGGCCGGGAGGAGCACCTCTCTTCCGAGCAAATGATCGACGAGGAATACCGCGGCATTCGGCCGGCTCCGGGGTATCCCGCCTGCCCTGATCACACCGAAAAGCGGTCGATCTTCCAACTCTTGGAGGCCGGGGAGGCAGCGGGCATGACGCTGACGGAAAACTGTGCCATGACGCCAGCCGCCAGCGTGAGCGGGCTCTATTTTGCCCACCCAGACAGCCGATATTTTGCGGTGGACCGGATCACCCGCGAGCAGGTCGAGGCCTACGCGGCCCGCAAGGGGATGCCGGTGGCCGAGGCGGAGCGGTGGCTGGCACCAAACCTGGGCTACGACACCGAGTAGGACCCTCAGCAGGATCATTCGCGGCATGGCCACCGAAAAGCATCGCCGGCCACGGACGCGACGGATTGTCGCCGACGGGGCGCCAGCCGGCTCGGTGGAGCAGGGGTCGACAGCGACGCTCACGCGTCGGTTTCTCGACTACATCCGCCACGAACGGGCGCTCTCCACGAATACGCAGAGCGCCTACCGGCGCGATTTGGAAACCTTCGGAGAATGGCTCGGCGGTCGCTCTCCAACGCGGTTGTCCGTTCGCGATCTCGGCGACTACCTCGCCCACCTCGGAACCCGCGGCCTCGCTCGCGCCAGCATCGCCCGCCAGGCCGCCACGCTGCGGACGTTCTTCGCCTTCCTTCAATTGGAAGGGCTAGTGACGGAAAGCCCGGCGGAGCTGCTCGCCCCCGGCCGCCGCGACGACACCATCCCCGGTGTGCTCACGCCCGATCAGGTCGATCGACTGCTGGCAAACCCCGACCACGCCACGCCGACGGGCAATCGCGATCGGGCGGTGCTTGAACTCCTCTACGCTACCGGCTGCCGCGCGTCGGAAGTGTCGGCCATGCAGATCTCAGACATCCATCTCGGCGAACAGTTCTGCACGTGTCATGGCAAGGGCGACAAGGAGCGGGTGGTTCCTCTGGGCCGTCGGGCCGTCGCGGCGCTCTCCACCTGGCTGACCGACACACGGCCAGCCTTCGCCATCCGCGCCGGCAGCCCCCCGTGGGCCGTGCTCTCCTCCCGGGGCAACCGTCTCTCCCGGATGCGGATCTGGGAGATCGTGCGAACGCACGCCATGGAGGCCGGCGTGCCGCCTGACATCGGCCCTCACACGCTGCGGCACAGCTTCGCAACCCATCTCGTCTCCGGCGGTGTCGACCTCCGCCATGTGCAGGAAATGCTCGGTCACGCGAGCATCGCCACCACCCAGCGATACACCCACGTCGACGCCAGCCGCCTGAAGGGCGTCCATGAAAAGTTTCACCCTCGGCGATGAAGAGGAGGCTGGTGCGTCATCCCGCCGGCTTGCGCCTGGCGGCTGGCTGGACGAAACCCTCGCAATTCTGGCGGGCAGTGCAGGGTGGCGAAGTACACCACCCAGCCCCGGGCGCAAGCCCGGGGGATGTAGCGGCGTTGGCTGGTGCGTCATCCCGCCGGCTTGCGCCTGGCGGCTGGCTGGACGAACCCTCGCCATCCTGGAGGGCCGAAGCGAGCGTCCGGCGAGTTGGCACGGGCAAGCCCTCGCCCGCGTACCGAGCCACCCTACTTGCCGTTCTTCACCGGGGTGAACTTGATCTTCTTGATCAGCTCGACGATCTGCCCATCCCGCATCATGCCCGACACCGAGGTGATCGCCTTCACCACATTCTCGTAGGAGAGCCCGTAGTCACAGTCGAGTTCCACTTCCGTGTTCTCGGCCAGCGAGTTCGGCCCGGTGTCGGTACCGACGATGCCCACCACCTTGTTCCGCAGGTCGTCAAAGTCGCGGACTGGGGAGTCATTCATCGTCATGCCGGCCAGCCGGCCGTCGGCCGCCGCCGTCATCTTCACGCGAATCGGTGGCACCAGCTGGTCATTTGGAGCAGCGGCGGCCGCGGCACCGAGCGGCATGCGAATGTCGAAGTCTCCCTCGGGGATCACCGACTTGAGCGTCAGCATGAAAAATGTGAGCAGCTGAAACACGACGTCGATCATCGGTGTCATGTCCGGGCTTACCTTGCTGTCAAACGTGGCCCTGCGCCGTGCCATCATGTCACTCCCGTTCGTCGTACTGGGCCCGCAGGGCGAATTTCTCAAACCCCTTTTCCTGGCAGATCTTCACGACCTCCTGCACCTCGCCCGTCTTGGCCCGGCCGTCGGCCCGGACGATCACCGTGGCGTCAGCCGGCTGCCGACCCGCATTCACGAGCGATGCCTTCTCCCGCTCGAGATACCCGCTGATCTGGAGAATAGGCACCAGTTCACCCGCATAGATGACTGTACTGGAGTTGGTGACCTGCAGCGTGATCGGCTTCTCGACCGGACCCGGCACCGGCTTGGCCAGTTGGCTCAGCGGGAGTTGAATCCGGTCATCCTGCTCCGCCTCGGAAAAGTTAAGCGTGAAGATGAAAAAGGTCATCAATTGAAACACGATATCGATCATGGGTGTCATGTCGATATCGGTCGTGGCCGGTTCTGCGTCTCGGCGTGCCATCCCACCATCCCCCCGACCGGTTATTTTTTACCCACGCCCTGGAATCGAGCCATCAGTCGCGTGCTCTCCGAGTCGACATCGGCATTCAGCGTCTGCAACCAATTCTTGAGCAACACGAAGGCCGCGATGGCCGGAATGGCGATGTACAAACCGATGAGCGTGGTGACGAGAGCCTGTGAGATGCCCGTCGCCAATTCTGACGGCTTGGGCGCCGTGGCCGACGTCGCGATCACCTGGAAACTGCCCACCATTCCCGCCACGGTGCCCAGCAACCCCAACATCGGGCCCAGGGCCCCCACGAGCGACACATAACTCAGCTTTTGCTCCATCCCCATCGATTGCTCACCAGCCGCATTCTGCATTGCCTCGACGGCGATCGCATGCCCTGATTGAATCTTCGCCATGCCCGCAGCCATCACCTTCCCGAAATAGGAACTGTCGTCCTTCACAAGTTCGTAGGCCTGCTGATACTCCTTGGCGTCAAGCCGAGACTCGAACTCGGACCGCAGCGGCTCCGGCATGACCACGGCACGGCGAAACTGCAGCAGGCACATAACGAGTATTGAAACGAAGAAAAATGACAAGAGGAGGAACGCCGGGCCAAACACCGGCCCGCAGGCCTTGGCGTAATACATGAGGGCGCTTTCTCCACCGCCTCCCCCTTCCGCCGCGTCATCGGCGGCTGCCTCATCCTGCGCAACGGCAACGCCCGGAAACATCACCGCCGGTGCCACCGTCACGGCAATCAGGGCAATCACCAGCGTGACACTGCCGCCGAGCCGCGACCAGGCGGCCCGCCACCAAGAACGAGCACAACCTTCGCCATCGACACCCTGACACATGCTTATCTCCTTACTAATTGACCCGCGTGAATTCCTTGAGAGTATGCCTTTCCGGCGGCCGCGTGCAATGCTGGCAGAAGGTTCCTCATGAAGTTTTGCCACCAGCGGCGAGCTTTTTGGCCCATCCACTCTGCGGATAGGCATCTCGAAGAATCTGACCGGTCTGACGCGACCGTTGTTCTTCGCGTGCCTTGGCCCACAGTTCGCTCAGGTAATAGAGGGCCTCGGCATGGCTGTCCGGAACCGTGTTGTAGACCAAATCGACGGTGAGATAGGCGATCAAGGCGTCTTGATCCTTGCCTTCCATCGCCCGATAGAGGCTGCCAAGCACGACGTACGCCCGCGAGAGCAGGCTGCGATCTTCCGGATCAGCGTCGTCAATCGTGGCTTTGGCAAGCTTGATCGCATCGGCATGCTTGCCCAGCCGTGAGAGCGCCCGGGCCTTGCCGAGCGCGGCCTCCCTCTTGCGCATGAGGCTGACTTCATCGCCGGCACTGGCCGCAAGGGCAGCATCGTATTCCCGAACCGCCTCGGCAAACTTTCCTTCGTCGACGAGGACCTGCCCCTTGCCGTTGGACGCCTGGATCTTGAAAGCCACAGGCCCCTTGGACAGCGCGTCGAAGGCCTGCATCGCAGCGGGGTAGTTGCCAGCCTTGGACCGCAGCTCGCCCAGCAGTTGCTGCATCTCGAAGAAATGGTGACTGCGAGGATGCTTGGCCAGAAAACCGATCACCATGGCGTCGGCGGCGGGAACACCGTCCCCTGACTCGACCGCTATCTGTCCCGTGGCCGCCGCCTTGACAAACTCCATCTCGGCCAGCACCAGTGCCGGAACACCTTCGAGTTCCGACTCCAGCACGCTTTCCAATTCGCCGAGGGCGTCACCAGAGCGGCCGCGCATCAGGAATGATCGCGCCGAGGCAAGCTTGGGAGGTTCGTCGCTGAACTGCACTTCCACGATCTTGTCGAGCGGCACTCGCTTCAGATCACCATCCTCGTCCTCGATTTCAACATCGGTCGGACTCGTGCCGAGGATGGTGCCCGACAGGCTCTTGCCATTCGGAGCCACCAGCCGCCCTGGCGTCTGGCCGAAAACCATTTCCGGCCGGACCACGCCAAAAGCCAAAACGATTCCCGTGAGGATGGTGGCGATCGTGAATCGCCTCCTTCCACGTCGCGAAAAAAACCAACTCATCGTCATCATCAAAGCTCCCGCCGCGTTTTTTGCCAGTGACTCTCGCCCATCGGTCATGTGCCTCCTCCCGGCGCCGCAGCGTCGATCGCCGCGAGCCCCTCCGGGGGTTCGCCCCGCGCCTTCTGAATGTCCCGGAGCAGGGCGTCGAACCGTTCCCGCATCGCCACGCCACCGAGTTGGGGATAAAGCTTGTAGGTGATCGCCACGTCGTTGAAGGCCATCTCCAAAAGTTTGTCACGGTTGGTGTCGGACTTCTCTGCCCAGGCGAGACGACACCTCGCGAGGTTCAGGCGGGCGTCGAAGAATTGTGCCTGGGCGCGCTCGGCCCGCTCGTCGGCTCCGGCGAAAGCCTGTCGCACTAGTTTGTTGGCGATGCCGCCCCAGCCCCACGACACCCGCCCACCAGACGTGTCCCCACTCACAGCCTCCCGAAACTCCTTCGCCGCGGCGGCCGCATCGGTCGCAGCCTCACCGGCAGCCTGGGCGAGTTTTGCAGACGCAATCTGCGGATCGATCATGTTTTGCCGAGAGGCATCGGTCAAAAACCAATCGATGTGCTTCCGAGCCTCGTCCCACTGCCCACGATCGTGATAGATGCCGGCCATTTTGAGTCGCAGAGTCGGCTCGTATTGAGCGACCTCGGCCGACCCGCTTCCCAAAAGTCGTTCGTAGACCTCGGCCGCCTTGGCAAGATACGTCTCACGTTGGGCTTTTGAGACGACCGCTCCAGCACCTTCCCCCGACGCGAGCGCGTCGTAGGTACTCGCCACCCACATCTGTGAGGCAATCTTC
>JBIKNV010000477.1:0-2756 GCA_044358475.1 Pirellulales bacterium
CGTGCTCGTGCCGGTGAAAAACGGCAATACGTCCGAGTACTACTTCGCCGGCCTCGCAGAAGAAGACTTCGTGTTCGACTTCGAGGGCAAGCCGCTGACGACCAGGCCGGTCAACGCCGATGGTCACGCACTCCGGCCCGGCGAGAAGTGGCATGGGCCACGACCGGGTATCCCGTACGTCCTGGCGGCCGGTGGTGGCGACATCTACTACGAGACGCCGGCGCTCACGGACGGCGACCCACAGAAGGTGCGGCCGAACATGACGAAACGAGTACAGCTCTCGAAGGTGCTCGACGACCGCGCCGCCGTCGCTCGTGCCACCAAGCCGGTGTCTGACCTTCGAGGGCACCAGGGCGGCAGGTTCTACGTCAACGAGCATGGGGCTATCTTCACGCCCGTGTCGGCAGGCGACGGCAACGGCCTCGACTACGTCTACTGCGGCCAGATCGACCGGGCCGCGTGGTTTCCCGAGCCAAGAGTCGCCTGATTGCACTACCCGGAAGACCTGCGAAAAACGTCCCTATGACACTGCTTCGCGAACTCATCGACATACCCGAGTCGCTCCCAGCAAACCGCTTTGTGCTGCGGCTGTCCGAGGGCATCCTCGACCCCGAAGAGACGCTGCGGGACTACGTCGTCACGGACCAGCTGGCGAAGTCGTTCAACCAGGCGCTCGGCGTGATTCGCGACAGCCTCCAGAAGCGGTCAAGCCACGGCTCGTATCTGCACGGCAGCTTCGGGGCGGGCAAAAGCCACTTCATGGCGGTGCTTCACCTGATCCTCACCGGAAACCAACAGGCCCGCGGGATCCCGGAACTTGCCGATGTGATCCAGCAGCACAACTCCTGGATGGCCGGGAAGAAGTTTCTGCTGATCCCGTATCACATGATCGGGGCCCGGTCGCTCGAGGATGGCGTTCTCAAGGGATATGTCGATTTCCTCGGCCGATCACAGCCAGGGGTTCACTTGCCCCTCGTCTACAAGTCGGCAGCGCTGATCGACCAAGCGCGGCGGGATCGGCAGAGCTACGGAGACGAAGCGTTCTTCAAGGTTTTCAACAAGAGCGCCGCCGCGAAGCCGGGATGGGGTGCCCTCGCTGCGGAATGGACTCCCGAACGCTTCGAGGCGGGGGCGGCCGCCGCACCTGCCACCGCCGAGCATATGGCGCTCGTGGGGCGGCTGGGCGAGCACTACAGCGCGTCGCAGCATGTGCTCTCCGAATATGTCGGCATCGACGATGGCCTCTCGATGATCTCCCGCCATGCCAAGGAGCTCGGCTACGACGGCCTCGTGCTCTTCCTCGACGAGCTGATGCTCTGGCTGGCGTCCCACGCCAGCGACCACAAGTTCCTCGAGGTCGAGACGGCCAAACTCGCCAAACTCGTCGAGCCGCAAAACCCCAACCGCCCAGTGCCAATCGTCAGCTTCATCGCCCGGCAGCGAGACCTTCGGGAACTCGTCGGCCAGAGCGTGACGGGCGCCAGCAGGGCAAACTACGGCGACTTCGTGCAGTGGAATGAAGACCGCTTCGGCAAGATCGAGCTCGCCGACCGCAACCTGCCGGTCATCGCTGAGAAGCGGGTGCTCAGGCCAAAGAGCACCGGCGCCAAGGCCGAGATCGACGCCGCCTTCCAGAAGACCGCAGCCGTGAGGGCGAGCGTCATGAATACGCTTCTCACGCGCGACGCCGACCAGAAGATCTTTCGGCAGGTCTATCCGTTCTCACCAGCTCTGATCCAGACGCTGGTGGCCGTCTCCAGCGTGTTGCAGCGGGAGCGAACCGCCCTCAAGGTCTTGATGCAACTGCTCGTCGATCACCGCGACGCGCTGGAGGTGACCGACCTCGTGCCCGTTGGCGATCTCTTCGACGTGCTGATCCACGGCGACTCCGTCACCGATACCGATGTCGTCACGCACTTCGAAAACGCCGAGAAGCTCTATCACACGAAGCTCTTGCCGATGCTCGAAGCCCAACACGGCAAGAAGCGGGAGGAGATCGCTCTCCTCTCGCCAAAGGATGCCGCTCGCAAGGCGTTTCAGGCCGACGACCGATTGCTCAAGACGCTCCTGCTCGCGGCACTGGTTCCGGAAGTCGAGTCGCTGCGCGGCATGACGGCTGAACGGCTCGCGGCTCTCAACCACGGCACGATCTCGTCGCCGATCATCGGCGGCGAGGTGCAGACGGTCAACAATAAGGTCCGCGCCTGGGCGGCCCAGGTCGGCGAAATCAAGGTCAGCGGCGACGCCCGCAACCCGTCGATCACCATTGTGCTGACGGACGTCGATACCGACAGCATCCTGCACCGGGCGGAGAGCGAAGACAGCTATGGCAATCGGGTGAAGATCATCCGACAGATCGTGTTCCAGCAGGCGCTCGGAATCGAAGACGCCACACTCTTCGAGCAGGAACACTCCTTCGAGTGGCGAGGGATCGAGCGCGACGCCGCCGTCGTGTTCCGCAACGTCCGCGACATGAGTTTCGACCAGCTGGTGAACACGGCGGACGACTGGAAGGTCGTGATCGATTTCCCGTTCGACCAGCAGAACTTCACGCCCCGCGACGACCTGACGAGGCTCGACGAGTGCCGGAGAGCCAAGGGGTCGACGAACACCATCGGGTGGGTTCCCGCGTTCTTCTCTCAGCGGACGCTCGCCGACCTCGGGCGGCTGGCGGTGCTCGAGCATGTGCTCAGCGGGAATCGCTTCGACGGCTATGCCTCGCACCTGCCACCGGCGGCACGACAGGCGGCCCACGG
>JBIKNV010000478.1:0-2755 GCA_044358475.1 Pirellulales bacterium
GACCGGCTCGAATTGGTCGAGGAACTCCTCGCACTTGCGGAGCCAACCAGGCGGGAGGTCGGCCGTCAGCCCCCCCACCGTGATGTAACTGTAAGTGAGACGGGCACCGCATGCCTCCTCGAACAGGTCGAGGATCTTTTCCCGCTCGCGGAAGGCGTAGAGAAAAGGGCTGAACGTGCCGAGATCAAGCCCGTAAGCCCCCATGCCCACGAGGTGGCTGGCGATCCGACTCATCTCGGCGATGAGCACGCGGAGATGCCGCGCCCGCTCGCTCACCTGGTACTGCATCAATTTCTCGACGGCGAGCGACCAGCCGAGATTCATGTTCATGGCGGCCAGGTAATCCATCCGGTCGGTGTAGGGAATCCACTGCCGAGCCGTGAGATTTTCGCCGATCTTCTCCGCACACCGATGGAGATAGCCGATGTGCGGTTCCACCTCGGAAACGATCTCGCCGTCGGTGCGGAGCACGAGCCTGAGCACGCCGTGCGTGCTGGGGTGCTGCGGCCCCATGTTGACGAGCATCTCGTCGGTGCGGACGTCGAATTCAATGATCCTCGGATCGTCGTCCAACAGGTTCGCCATGATCGATGGTTCCTTCAGCCTTGGGGGCACCGAGCGGCTTCAGCGACCGCGGATGCCGTGATATTCAACGGGTTGCTCGTAGTCTTTGCGGAGGGGAGGGCCTTCCCAGTCCTCGGGACAGAGGATCCGCCGCAGGTCGGGATGGCCGGTGAACCAGACACCGGAAAGGTCATAGACCTCGCGCTCATGCCAGTTGGCGCCTCGCCACACGCCCGACACGCTGCCGACCTCGGGGAGTTGTCCGGGCACATCCCCCTTCCACCTGGGAAGCTTCACCTTCAGCACGATGCTGACCCGCGAAGCGGTGCTCCAGAGGTGGTACACCAGTTCCGTATGGGGCTGCCAACTCACCTTGGCGGCCTTCTTGGCATCAGGCTCGAACCAGTCGATGGCGGTAATGCACTCGAGCGAGTCGAAGCGAACCTCGCTCTTCTCCCGCAGCCAGCGGCACACCTCCACCAGGTGTTCGGGCGCAATCTCGATCCCGGGGTCGAGGACATCGAGGCGACTGCCCGCGACGGCGCCAGGCAGGGCACGCTCCAACTGTTCCAGGAATCCGGGGCCTCTCATGACAGACCTTCGTTCCGATTTGTTCGAGGGGGAAACGGCATCAACGTGGCTCGACGCTACGACGGAGGCCCGCCCGGCGTCGACCAGGCGTCGACCAGGCGAACGGGCTTGCCCGCACTACCCGGTCGTGCTTCGCCCGCCGGCGCCCGGCCCCTGCCCGGCGGCAACCTGCGAAGAAACGGCACGAACCCAGTCCAGATCGCCGCGGTACCAGACATAAGCGAAACCGACCAGAAGCACGGCGAAAAATGCGGCCATGTCCACAGCCGCCGTTCGGGCGAGCAGCGTGCCGGCATGGGCAACGGCCTCTGAAGCGGTTCCTGCCGATTCAGGGAACAACGGCACGGCAGGGCTCTCGACACCGAGTTCCCTCATCAGTCCCGCAGCCGCGGGCGTCAGCGTGCCGCCGTCAGCCTGAACGGTCACGAGGGCCGGATCTGCCAACTGCACTGCTTTCCCGAACACGGTTGCCCACGGGAAGAAAAGGGCGACCTCCACGTCGAAGATGATGAAAAGCAACGCCACGACGTAAAAGCGGAGGTCGAACTGCACGAAGCTGGAGCCGATCGTGGGCTCACCGCACTCGTAGACCTCCAGCTTTTCAGAATTTGGCAACCTCGGCCGCACCAGCCAGCCGACGAGGAGGTTGACGCAGAGAAAGGCTGCCCCAAGGGCGACGAACAACGCGACGTAGCCGGCGATCAGTACGGGATGCATCAGGAATCACTCGGCAGGGAATCGAAGCGAAAAAACGTACTACTTACTGGTTGGGGCCGCCGTGAACCGGATCCACGATCACCTTCGCTGCCGCGACTGCCGTGGGGTTGAGGGTGGAACGCCCCCATGCCACATCCACGGGAAGTCTTGCGAAATCAACGATCGTTCCGTCTCGGCTGTAGCAGCTCAGGTCGAGCGTGGAACCCATGAAGATGCAGTCGACCGGGCACGGCTCAACGCACAGTGCGCAGAACATGCACTTGGAATAGTCGATCGCAAAACCGCTGACGCGGAATCCCTTGCCACCGCTCACCCGCTCTTTGCCGATGTAGATGCAATCGACAGGGCATGCTTTCGCGCACTGGTCGCAGGCGATGCACGTCGTCAGGTCGTAGCGGTGAAAGCCGCGGTAGCGGGCCGCAACGGGTGCCGGCAGTTCCGGATACTCGAAGTGCTCGGTGAACGTCCGCCGGTTTTGGTCGTACGTACTGCCGAACACCCTCAAGGTCACCAGCATGCCGTCGGCCACGGTCCGGACGGCGGTGAACAGATTTCGCAACCACTCTCGCATGGGTCTTCCAGTCGAAGGTGCATCCAAACATCGCACGGCGCGACGCGAGCGGGGACGATCACCGCACGGCGACGCCGGCGTGCCGAAGGCACGGCCAGAGTATAGAGACCACCCTCACACCAACAAGCGGCTGCGTTGTTTTCAGCGGCATTGCCGCCATTGTCGGCTCGCCCCCCAACGGGAACGATGGATCCGCCGGGCCCGCTAAGTGTCCCGCGAGGCCGCCTGCCCTCTTCACGAGCGGAATTCAGAGCCGAAAACAGGATCCTGCGGGGCCCTATCCGGGAGCCGGATTCGTCCGTTGGCCCGGAA
>JBIKNV010000479.1:0-2751 GCA_044358475.1 Pirellulales bacterium
GGCCGCCACATCCAGCGAGCGGCGCAACAGCCGCAGCACCGCCGGATCACAGGCGTTGTAGAGGTCGGCGACCTCCTTGTTGCCCCGATCGACCGCCAGCGTGTACTGGATCAGGTCGTTGGTGCCTATCGAGACGAAATCGACCTCCTTGATGAATGCATCGAGCATCATCACGGCGGCCGGCGTCTCCACCATCATGCCGACCGGCATCCGCGCGTTGAACGCTATGCCGTGCTCGGCGAGATCCTCCATCACATCGGCAAGCACCATTCGGGCCTGCCGCAATTCCACGATCGTGGAGATGAGCGGAAAGAGAATTCGCACATCCCCCAGGGCGCTCGCCCGCAGGATCGCCCGCAACTGCGTCCGAAACATGGGGAGCTGTCGGAGCGACAGCCGGATGCTCCGCAGGCCGAGACAGGGATTCCTCTCCTCCTCGGGCGTCGTCTCGGTGAGCATCTTGTCGGCGCCGAGGTCGAGCGTGCGGATGACGACCGGCTTCCCGTGCATCGCCTTCACCACTTCGCTGTATGCGGCGAAGTGATCCTCCTCCGTCGGCTCGCGCCGGCTCGTGAGGTAGAGGAATTCCGTGCGGTAGAGCCCGATGCCGTCGCAGCCACGGGAAAGGCACTGTTCGGCCTCGCTCGGAAACTCGATGTTGCCCGTGATCTGGATGCGAACGCCATCGGCGGTCTCAGCCGGCAGGTCGCGAAGTTGATCGAGTTTGGCGGCCACGCTGCGGGCGGCCTCGAGCTCGAGGCGATACCTCGCGATGGTCTCCTCGTCCGGCTGCAGGATCACGATGCCCTGGTTGCCGTCGAGGATGACGGGCTCGCCACCGGAGACGTCGGCGAGGAACGGCCCGAGGCCGACGACAGCCGGAATCTCGAGCCCTTCGGCCACGATCGCCGTGTGGCTGCCGGGGCCGCCGAGCTCCGTGGCAAAACCCTTCACGAACCGCCGGTCGAGGTTCGCCGTCTCGCTCGGAGTGAGATTGTGCGCGAGCACGATCACCGGCTGCGAAATCGCGGCGAGCGTCTCTCGTCTCTGCCCGAGCAGGTTGCGAAGCAGGCTCTTCTCGATGTCGTAGATGTCGTGGGCCCGCTGGGCGATATGGTTGTCGAGGCTCTGAAACACCTTCGCGTAACGACGCAGCGTGCGGCTGACGGCATACTCCGGCCACCAGTTCCTGTCGCGGACGGCGCTTGTCAGCTCCCCCTGTAGCCGCTCGTCGTGCAGCATCGCGAGATGCGCGTCGAAGATGGCCGAATACTGGTCTCCCAGCTCGGACCGGATCGCATCACGGTTTCGCTCTATCTCCCGCGCCGTGTCGGCCACCGCCAACTTGAGACGATCGAGCTCGGTGTCGACGGCACTCCGTTCCACGAACCGCCGGGGGATGCGAAACCCCTCGGTGTCGAGCACCAGCGCCTCGCCTATCGTGACGCCGGGCGAGACGGCGATACCTTGGAGTTTCAGCATGGGGCGCATTCCGCGCGCCGGGCATTCGATCGTTCCGTTAGGAATCCCGTTCTGCGCCGTTGCCTTGTTCGTTGAAGTTGCGGTCGAAGAGGCTGCCGATCGCCTCGACTGCCTCGCGGGCATCCGGCCCGGTGGCCTCGACCACGAGCCGCGTGCCCGCCTCGGCGGCGAGCGTCAGGAGCTCGAGGATGCTCTTGCCGTCGACGCGCTGCGTGCTGCCCACCAATTCGATGCGAGATTGCCATTTCCGTGCCTCGCGCGCAAGCAGGTCGGCCGGCCGGGCGTGAAGCCCCTGCTCGATTCCGACGACGACTTCGCGGGAGATGGTGTGCTGGCTCATGTTCGTCGGGCAACTGGTCACGTCACGAAGCCGTGGCTGTCGGCCTCCTCGAGGAGGTGTTCGATGTCTGCGGGAGTGGCTGCCGACTTCAGCCGGCGGCAGAAACCGTCGTCCCGCAACTGCCGCGAGATGTTTTCCAGGGCCCGAAGGTGATCGCCGGGGCGGTCGGGCGGGGAAACGAGCAGGAAGAACAGTTGCACGGGCTCGCCATCGAGGCTCTCGAAGTCGATCCCCTTCTTGCTGACCGCCACGGTGCCGACGAGTCGGTCCACGCTCGGATGCTTGGTGTGGGGCACGGCGACGCCGCGGCCGATCCCGGTGCTGCCGAGATCCTCGCGTTTCATGATCGCCTTGACGATGCTGTCGAGTTCGCCGGGAGCGATCCTGCCCGCTTCGACGAGGGCTTCCGCCATCTCGCGGATCACGCCCTGCTTGGTGTCGGAATCGACGTCGGAACGGATGGCGTCCGCCACAACAAAATCGGAGAACTTCATGCGCGCTTGTTTCTCAAGTTCATGATTGGCTGTCGATCAACTGCTGATTCATTCGGACACCGGCCGCGTCTCCGGGGCCGCCTGCTCCTTCAGGAACGTCGGGGATTCGGCACGTGCTTGTGTTCCCGAACCTTTTCCTTGTGCTTTCGCAACTGCTGCTCGAGCTTCTGCACGGCCCCATCGACGCTTCGCCACAGTTGGCCGGAGTGCTCATGGCTGACCATGTCGTGGAAGTGCTCCGCGGAGGCAACGATTTCGACGGCCGGCAGTGCCGCATTTTCCAGGTCCACCGTCACATTGAGGGCCGTCAGCCGGTTGAAATACCGCTTGAGCCGCGAAACCTTCGCGGAAATCTTGGACTGGGAGGCGGCACTGAGGTGGCCGTGCCGTGCCGAAACTTTGATTTGCACCCGGTCAATTCCTTTCACCAGAGTG
>JBIKNV010000069.1:0-9931 GCA_044358475.1 Pirellulales bacterium
GCACGAGCGACACCGACGCCTTCGGCGTGACGCTCCGCGACGTGATCCCCGCGTCGATCGCGAGCCCCGTGCTCACGAGCGTCGTGGACACCTCGGGCGTCGTCACGGCGGCTGACTTCTCGCTCTCCGGCAACACGCTCACCACGACCGGTACCGGCTTCGACCTGCCGAAGGAGCCGAGCGGCCGCACGATCACGCTTACCGTCACCGGCACGCTCGCCGGCCCCGTCACGGCCAGCCAACGGATCACCAACACCAACCAGATAAAGTGGTCGAGCCTGCCCGGCGCGCCCGGCCAGATCACGCCCAACAACCCCAACGCCTTTGAGCGGACGGGCTCGGGCTCGACGAGCCAGGGCCAGCTCAACAACTACGTCACCACTGGTTCGGCCAGCTTCACGGTGAACACCGCCGACCTCGCGGTCAACAAGACAGTCAGCGACCCGACGCCCAACGTCGGCGACACGATCACGTTCACGATCACGCTCTCGAACCTCGGCCCCAACACGGCCACCGAGGTGGAGGTGACCGACCAGTTCCCGACGACGGGCCTGCAACTGCTCACGGCGACGCCCAGCCAGGGGACGTATGACACGGGCACGGGAATTTGGGACGTGGGCACAGTGGCGACCGGGGCGGGCAACGCCAAGACACTCACGATCACGGCCCTCGTGCTCGCCCCCGCAGTCAACACGATCCCGCTCGCGCAGACCAACATCGCCACGGTGACCAACTCGGCCGAGCCCGACCCCAACCCGGGCAACAACACGGGCTCGGCCACCGAGACGCCGAAGTATGCCGACCTGGGCGTCAAAAAGACGACGAACAACGTCCAGCCGGGCGTCGGCGACACGGTCACCTACACCGTGAGTTTGTTCAACCTTGGCACATCGGCCGCCACCAACGTCGAGGTCACCGATACGCTGCCGGCCAACGTCACGTTCGTGAGCGCCACGCCGTCGGCCGGCTCGTTCGACAACGACAGCAAGGTGTGGAGCATCCCGAATGTGCCCACGACGAACGGCGTGAGCAACCCACTCACGCTCACGATCGTCGTGACGGCGAACTCGACGGGCCGAAGCTTCAACACCGTCACGATCACGGCCAGCGACGTCTGGGATCCAAACGACCGCAACAACACGGCGAAGACCCCGACCGACCCCCAGGAAGCCGATCTCGTCGTCTCGAAGACCGCTGACGATCCCACGCCCAACGTGGGCGACAACGTCACCTTCACGGTGACGCTGAACAATGTCGGCCCGAGCGCCGCGCAGAACGTCGTGGTGAACGACCTGCTCCCCGCCGGGCTCCAGTACGTGAGCCACGTCGCGTCCTCCGGGACCTACGTGCCGGGAACGGGTGTCTGGACGGTCGGAACCGTGCCAGCCAGCACGGCCAACACGCTGACGGTCGTCGCCACGGTGCTCGCCCCTGCCTCCGGTCCGGCTCTGCCTGTGACCAATGCCGCTACGGCCACCTCGACCACGCCCGACCCGAACCCCGACAACAACACCGACGACAAGACGGTGACGCCCCTGCAGGCCGACCTGGCCGTGTTCAAGGTCGTGGACGATCCGACGCCGAACGTCGGCGACACGATCACCTTCACCGTCGAGGTGGATAACTTCGGCCCCGACGCCGCCACGCAGGTGGTCGTGAACGACATCCTGCCGGCGGGCCTGACATTCGTGTCGGACTCGCCCTCGACGGGCACCTACGCCGGGGGCATCTGGACCGTCGGCACGGTCGCCGCGGGCGGCTTCGCGACCCTGACAGTCACCGCGACCGTGGATGCCCCCGCGTCCCCGGGCATCCCGCAGCCGGTCACAAACACCGCGACCGTCTCAGGCCGGGAGTACGACCCCGACCCAACCAACAACACCGACAGTGCCACCGAGACGCCACAGTACGCGGATCTGGCCGTCACCAAGGTCGTGAGTGATGCCACGCCGAACGTCGGCGACACGATCACGTTTACGATCACGCTCTCGAACCTCGGTGCCGACACGGCCACGAACGTGACCGTACTCGACCAGTTGCCGGCCGGGCTGCAGTTCGTGTCGGCGACGGCCAACGAGGGCACCTACGACCCCGGCACCGGCATCTGGACGGTGGGCACGGTGGACACCCTCTTCGCCCGCACGCTCCAGATCGATGCGATCGTGCTGCCGCCCGTTTCGGGCGTGCCTCAGCCCGCGACCAATACGGCGAGCGTGCAGACGAGCGACCAGTACGACCCCGACCCAACTAACAACACCGACAGCGTCACCGAGACGCCGCAGTACGCCGACCTGGCCGTCGAGAAGCTCGTGAGCAACCCGCGACCGAACGTCGGCGGGCAGGTCACGTTCACCGTCACGCTACGAAACCTCGGCATCGACGCCGCCACGGGCGTCACGATCGCCGACCCGCTGCCGGCAGGCCTGACGTTCGTGTCGGCCAGTCCCTCGGCAGGAACGAACTACTCGCCCGCCACCGGCGTCTGGCAGGTGGGCACGATCCCGGCCGGCGGAGAGGAGACGCTCTCGATTGTCGCGGCCGTGCCCGGGCCAGGCTCGTTTACGAACGTCGCCGCGGTCTCGACGAGCGACCAGTTCGACCCCGACCACTCGAACGACCGCGGCGAGTCCACCATCTCGACGCGGGAGGCCGACCTCGCGGTCACGAAGACCGTCAGCGACCCGACCCCGAACGTGGGCGACACGATCACGTTCACCGTCACGGTCTCGAACCTCGGCCCAGACTCGGCCAACAACGTCGAGATCACCGACTCGTTCCCGGTGGCGGGCCTGCAGTTGGTCTCGGGGACGCCCAGCCAAGGCTCCTTCGATAGTGGCACCGGTGTCTGGACCGTGGGCACCGTCGACGTAGGGGTCGGTTCTGAGCAGACGCTCACGATCCAGGCCCGCGTGCTCGCCCCGGCCGCCAACACGGTCCCACCGGCACAAACGAACGTCGCCACGGTGACAGCCGCCGACGAATATGACCCCGATCCGAGCAACAACACCGACACCGCCACCGAAACGCCGCAGTATGCCGACCTTGCGGTCACGAAGGAGACGAGCAACGTTCAGCCGAATGTCGGCGACACGTTCACGTACACGGTAACGCTCGAGAACCTCGGCACGGCGACGGCCACGAATGTCGAGGTGACCGATCGCTTCCCGAGCAATATTGCAGTTGTGCAAATCAGTCCCACGCCGGGCACGCGGTTCAATGAGACCGCGACCGGCGGAGTCTGGTCGGTACCCACGATTGCTCCGGGCAACTCCGTGGTGCTCGTCATCGTCGCCCGGGCTACGAACGCCAGTGTCGCCTTCAACACCGTCACGATCACCCACAGCGACGTCTGGGATCCGAACGACGCCAACAACCAGTCGGAGACGCCCACCGACCCACAGTCGGCCGACCTGTTCATGCGGAAGACCGTCGACAATCCCCGGCCGGAGGTCGGTGAGGAGGTGACGTTCACGCTGACGCTCGAGAATCTCGGCCCCACGGCGGCCCAGAATGTGACGGTGGCCGACTCGCTGCCAGCTGGGCTGCAATTCGTCTCGGCCGCGCCGGACGGCGTCTACGACTCCGGGACCGGCGTCTGGACGGTCGGCACACTCGCAGCCACTGCCACTACCACGCTCACGATCACCGCCCGCGTGTTGGAGCCGATCTCTGGTGCGGGGCCGGTATCGCCGTCCACGAACTCCGCCACGGCCACCTCGACCACGGTCGATCCCAATCCGGGTAACAATACGGGCACATCGACGGTGACGCCGTTGCAGGCTGATCTGGCCGTTGTCAAGACGGCGAGTAATCTCGCTCCGCAGATCGGCAGCACGTTTGAGTACACGATCCAGGTGTCGAACCTCGGTCCCGATGCGGCGTCGAACGTCGAGGTCGAGGACCAACTCCCCGCGGACCTCGTCTATGTGTCCCATACGACGACGACGGGCACCTATGACGCGGGCACGGGCATCTGGGATGTCGGGAGCGTTGCGACCGCCGACCGTCCAGAACTGGTCATCACCGTTCGTGTCAACACCGGCAATAGCGGCGGAATCGTGACCAACACGGCCACGGTCGATTCCGGTACGTGGGATCCGGATCGGGACAACAACACGTCCACCGAAGAAGTCGACGTGCCGCCCCGCGGCGTCATCGTGGGCACCGACATCGGCTGCGAAACAGGCCCCTTTGTCCGCGTCATCGACCCCGACACCGGCGCCGACGTGATCATCCCGTTCTTCGCCTATGAGCCGAGCTTTCGTGGCGGCGTACGGGTGTATGGAGCCGACGTCACCGGTGATGGTGTGCCCGAAATCATCACGGCCCCTGGGCCGGGCCGGCCGGGCGAAGTGAAGGTGTTCACCGAGACCGGCACGCCGCTCCCCGAATACAGTTTCTTTCCGTTTGGCCCCGGCTACAACGGCGGCATCGAGATCGCCGCCGGCTCGATCACCTCCGCCGGCGCGATCCAGATCGTGGCCGGCCAGAGCCGCGGCGGCACGGTCAGCGTGTTTGACGTGACGCCCGGCGCGGCATTGCCGGTGGCCGGCGTGCCCAGCCGACAGGTGCAGCCCTTTGGCCCAGCGTTCCGCGGCGGCGTGAGCGTGGCCACGGCCGACATCGGTACGTTCAGCGGGAGCACGCTCACGTCAAACGCGCCGGACGGCATCGACGAACTCGTCTTCGGCAGCGGGCCGGGCATGCAGGCGACCGTGAATGTCTACAACGGCGTGCCCGCGTCGCCGCTGCTCTTGAACACGTTCAATCCGATCGCCACCGGCTACAACCGTGGAATCTCGGTGTCCGTGCTCCCGTCAAGCGTGCGGGGCAACGCGGACAAGATCATGGTCGCGGCCGGCACCGGGGCCAACGGAGTCGTCGAGACCTATTCCGGGCTTTCCAAGACCCGGGAAGCGGCATTTCAGGCCTTTGGTGGCGGCCGGGCAGCGGTCTTTGCGGCAGCGATCGACGATTCGGAGATTTTCACCGTTCAGGGGATCGGCGGCACGATCAACGGCGTCTCCAAAAACACGTCGCCCTCGGGCGGCTCTTCCGAAATCCTGCCGCAATCGACCGTCGCCTACCCACCGCTGCGTGTCGGAATCCTGCGCCCGTAAAGCACGACTGACTTCAGCACCGCGCCGGCCTCTACCAGCGGTACTCGGTGCCGAGATTGGCACCCTGGAGAAAGAGGCCGCCGTCATTATTGATGGCCGTGCCAGCGCCGGCCGCCGTGTTGAAATCCCACTGGGCGGGGGCGAGGGCGGCGCCGGTGAGCCAGTAGAAGTTGTAACCAGCGCGTAGTCCCCAGTGGTTGGTGAGCCGGTAGATCAGCGTGCCGTTCAGGCTGCCGATGAAGCCCACGCCGCCCGTTTGAGCCGAGACGGCATCCCGCTCGACCCCGGAGATCGTGCCCACGATCGGGTCGGCCGACTGAGAGGCATTCGTCCCGCAGAGGGCCGTCTTCCACCAGCCCTCGACAGCCCACCGCCGCCATTCGCGGCGGCCCCGCATGCCGATCTGGCCGCCGAAGTAGTTGGTGCTCGTGCGGACGGTGTAGTTGGCTGGCTCCGGTGGTGTGCAGCAGAGCACGTTGAGATTAGCCGACTCGTCGAGCCCGGCCCACACGAATCCGGCCAGCCAGTTGATGCAGTGGCAGTTCCGCTTGCAGCGGGTGAGGCCGCACCAGTCGGGGCCACACTCCTCGCAGCAGTCGTAGCAGAAGACGTTCGCCTCGGCGATGTTGAGCGTCGACCAGTAGGTCGCCCGCACCTGCTCGGCGCCGTTGAAGTTTTTGACGGCCAGCCCGAGCGGCGGTGGTAATTCAAGATTGTCGGGGCCGTTCACGACCGCCTCGCCGAACATGCCGTAGATGCCGGTGTAACCGACCTCCCAGCCATAGCGGTCGGTGAGGAGCGAGCCGTAAAACAACCGCACGCCGGTCCCGAGGCCGGGCTGCAGATCCTGCGTGGACATCACCGGCAGGCCGGTATCGGCATTGAATACGAGCGGCCGGTCGCCGATCTGGTTGTTCCGCTGCAAAAACAGGACGTCGAAGATCGCGTAGTGGGTCCAACTCGGGCAGCAGCAGCACTGCCGCAACTGCTCCATGCAGGCTTCATCGGCCAGCGGCGCCGCGTCGAAGGGATCCGCTCCGAGCGCCTCCGCTGGAATGGCCAATGGTTGCGTGGAGGCTTCGTGGGTGGAGCCATACGCATTGGTCAGGGTCGCCACGGTCACCACGACGGCCATGGCCAGCGCACGGCGTAAACACATGTCCGATGCTTTGGAGAACGATTTCCTCATGCCCCCCCCCAGTGGCCTTGGATCGCAAGACCTTTCCCGCATCGCTGGATCGGTCACGAAGGGCGAGAGGCATAAATCCGGACCACGTCGCCCGAAAAATCAGCAATTCGTTCGTGGGGCACCTCATCCGGTTGGGGGTGACCATCGTGCTGCCACGAAGGCCAGGCAAACTCTGCGGCCGACGGCAAGAACGCTGGAATTCGGCTCGCTTTTACCCCTATTCGTGGACATCGAGGCGGGGTGGAGGCTAGTCTGTTCCATAGTGGAATCGTCCTGGATTCCTCATAAGTCCCTCGCGACGGAAGGCATAGCGAACGCATGGATCAGTTTCGCAGGATTCAGACCGGCAAGACCGGCGACGTGCACATGGTGCTCTTCAAGGACACGAAGATCCTCGATGACACCGTGCTCGACGAGATCAAGACCGAACTCAACACGCTCATCGGCAAGGTGCCCGGGCCCGACGTTCTCCTCGACTTTGGCAACGTGCAGTTCATGTCGAGCGCCATGCTCGGCCTCCTCGGCCAGCTCCACCGCAAGATCTCTGGTGGCAAGGGCCGCCTCAAGATGTGCAACATCCGCCCCGAGATCTTCCAGGTCTTCAAACTCACGAGCCTCGACAAGCTCTTCAGCATCCATAAGGACGCGCCCACGGCGTTGGCCACGTTCAAGTAACGGCGAACGAACGGCAGGCGAGGGGACGAGACACGATCGTGGCGAGTGACGCAGGCAGCGGAGCGGGAAACGGCATGGACGGCGTCCGCGACGTGCTGATCGCCGAGGACAGTCGGATCCAGGCTAAGATCCTTCAGAAGCGGCTCACGGACGCCGGGCACACCGTTCGCTGGGGCGAGAACGGTGCCGAGGCACTCAAGCTCGCCAAGGAGCGGATGCCGGACATCATCATCTCCGACATCGAGATGCCGGTGATGACCGGATATGAGTTCTGCAAGGCGGTGAAGACCGACCCGACCCTGCGGGGCGTGCCCTTCATCCTGCTGTCGACGCTCTCTGACCCGATCGACATCATTCGCGGCCTCGATGCCGGGGCCGACAACTACGTCACCAAGCCCTACGAGCCTGACTACCTGCTCGGCCGCATGAACTCGCTCCTCGACTCGCCGGTGGGCGATGTGAGCGAGCAGGCGACGCTCGAGGTGGCGATCGCGGGGCAGAAGTTTCGCGTGCAGGCCGGTCGGCAGCAGGTGCTCAACCTGCTCGTCTCGACCTTCGAAAATGCCGTCGCGAAAAACCAGGAACTGATTGCCGCCAATGAGGATCTGACGATCGCCCGTGAGCGGCTGCAGAAGACCAATTCCGAACTGTCGGTGCTCAATGAGGAGATTTCACGGAAAAACGCCCGCATGATCCGCGACCTCGAAGCGGCGGCGAAGGTGCAGCAATCGCTGTTGCCCGCCGATTCGGTCGATCTCCCCGGAGCCGAGGTGGCCTGGCGATACGTTCCCTGTGAGGGTCTCGCCGGTGACTTTCTCAATGTCTTTCCCCTCGACGCCGAGCATGCCGGGCTCTTCGTGGTCGACGTGAGCGGTCACGGCGTGCCGTCATCGCTGATGGCTGTGACCGTGGGGCGGTTTCTCACCAACAAGGTGACTGACCAGTCGATCCTCGTGCGGCAGGGGCCGGACGGGCAGGTCGTCATCGCCTCGCCGGCCGAGGTGGCGACCCAGCTCAACAAGCTCTTCCAGGCCGACGAGTTTTCAGGTCTCTATTTCACGATCCTCTACGGCGTGCTTCACCTGCCGACTGGCAGGCTCGACTACGTGTCGGGTGGGCATCCGGCGCTGGTGCGGGTGCCGCTGGCGGGCAAGGCGGAGTTTCACGTGGCCGAAGGGCTGCCGATCGGGTTCGTGCCCGACGTGGAGTACGACCAGCAGTCGCTCCAGTTGGCGCCGGGGGACCGCATCTACTTCTATTCCGACGGCGTTCCCGAGGCGATGGACAAGGACCTCAACCCACTGGGTGATGAAGCGCTCGCGGAAAACGTGACGACAAGCCGGCCGCAGCCGCTGGAGAAGAGTGTGGCGGGGCTGCTCGAGACGGTGCAGCAGTGGTGCCAGCCCAAGGGGCCGCTGGATGACGTGTCGATCCTGGGGCTCGAGTGGCGGGGCGCGTAGGATAGGCCCGCGGGCGTGCGCCCTGCTCCCATCAAGCCGCCGGCGCAAGCCGGCGGGATGACGCACCCGCCGGCACCGCTGCTGGCCCCCGGGCTTGCGCCCGGGGCTTCCTGCCGGAGCGTGCGCGGCGCAAGCCGGCGGGATGACGCATGGGTTCGCACGGCCGCAGGTCTTATTTGGCCCGGTAATAGCTGCAGCCCTTGCCGAGGAGCCGCTCGTAGCCGGTGTCGATGCCGATCATCGTTTCGGCGCCGCCGAGAAAGAGCGCCCCATCGGGCTTGAGCGATCGCCTCATCTTCCCCACGAGGGCCGCCCGCGTCGGCACATCGAAATAGAGCATGACGTTTCGCAGGAAGATGATGTCGCAGACCGGCATCATCGGCCATGTGCCGTTAAGATTGAGCTGCCGAAATTCCACCAGCCGGCGGCAGTCCTGCGCGATGCTCCACTTGCCTTGGAGCGGCCGGAAGTATTTCTTCAGGAGCTCAGGCGGCAAGCCGCGGTTGGTCTCCAGATTCGAAAACATCCCTTCGCGGGCTTTGGCGAGGATCGGCTCGGAGATGTCAGTGGCGATGATCCGCACCCGCCACGTCGCCACCACGTCGGCAAATTGCTCGTTCAGCAGCATGGCGATGCTGTAGGGCTCCTGGCCGGTCGAGCAGGCGGCCGACCAGACTGTCAGCTGCCGCAGCACCTTCCGCTTCGGGACGAGTTCTTCGATCAGCGCGCGGAGCGTCTCAAACGGGCTCCTATCGCGAAAGAACGATGTCTCGTGGGTCATCATCGCGTTGAGCACGTCCCGCTCGAGCGTGGGGTCGAGCCCGCCCTTCATGCGGTCGATGAGCGTGTCGAGGCTGGGGATCGCCCGCTGGTTGACGATCGGCATCAGCCGGGCGACGACCAGATACTGCTTCGAGTCGTCGATCACCACGCCCGTCTTGCGGCGCAAGAGCGACCGGAGAAAGGCAAACTGTTCCGGGCTGACCTTCATGGGCGGCCTTTCCGCGTGGGACTCATCCGCCCCGTCGCTTGAGTCGCAGCGCCACCTCGGCCCCGAGATGGGCCAGCGGCAGGACTGCATCGGCGAGGCCGGCCCGCGCCACCTCGCCCGGCATGCCCCAGACGACACTCGAGAACTCGTCCTGCACGAGCACACCTCCTCCGGCTTCTACGATCGCCCGTGACCCGGCGAGGCCGTCGCGGCCCATGCCGGTCAGGACGATGCCCAGCGTCCCATCGCCCCATACCTTCACCGCGGAACGGAAAAGAACGTCGGCGGCCGGCCGGCAGGAATTCTCGGGTGGGTCGTCGGTGAGCTGTGCCAATAACCCCGCCGCTTGCTTGGCAACCGCGAGATGGCGACCACCGGGAGCGAGCACCACATCACCCGATTTGAGTGGCATGCCATCGGCTGCCTCGCGGACGGAGGTGCCGACAAGCTTCGTGAGCCGCTCGGCGAGCTGAGCCGTGAAGAACGCCGGCATGTG
>JBIKNV010000481.1:0-2749 GCA_044358475.1 Pirellulales bacterium
TCGGTCTCGTCCGGCTGTGACAGAATGCCGTTGATCGCCGCGGGTGTCGCAGGCACCTTCGTCTCGGCTTGCCCCGCCTCCTCCAACACGTTGGGAAATGGACTCGACCGCAGCGATAGCGGCAGCGGCGCCTCGCCCGCGAGCGGAAACGTGCCTGTCGCCTGCGGCACGGCGACCGTCTCCGAAACCATGCCCAGCGGGTCACCGAGCAGTTGCACCTCGAGCGGCTTGCCGGCCGGGCCGCCGGCAGGGTAGGCGGCCAGCGGGCGGAAGAAGCGGCCGATGTGAATCGCATACTCCCTGTCGTGCGGCACAAACATCGACCGCCGCAAGACGACTGTGTAGTCGCCGTCGGCAGCCAGCTTCAGCGAGAGGACTGGATCCTGACGGTTGAGCGACGAGTCATCGTTGATGGCGATCCGCTTGCCCGCAGGATCGAGGATTTCCACCACCGAGTCGTAGCCCTCGGGCACGGGCTGCCACTGGAGGTCGTCGCCCATCTTCACCATGTCAACCTCGACGGAGAGCCGCTCGCCCGCCTTGCCCGCCACGCGGAAGCAGTCAATGTCGGCGGCCTCGCTCTTGGACAGCGTGCCGCGGACGGTCACGTTTGGCTCAACTCGCAGGGCCGTTTCAGTCGTGTTGTTGGTGTTCTCTTTTTCCTCTTCCTCGTCGATCACCGGAAAGGGGCTCACAAACACGGTCCCCATCGACGAGAGCCCGACCGCAGAGAGCACGCGGAAGGGATGCTCACCCGACCGGCAGTCAGGAGTGACCTCCAGTTGGCAGACGAGTCGCTTCTTCGCCGCATCAAACTGCATACCCGAGCAGCGAATGCCGGGCGTCGCACTGGAGCTCGAGTCGTGAGCCATCCAGGGAGTGAACGTCGCCGGTGGGTAAAACACAACCTCCGCCGCCTCGTGGTGCCACGGTGCTACCACGATTTCGCACGTCGTGCCCCGGCTGACGAGCCGCGGCTTCACGCCATCGATCCAGGGATCGGCCATCGCGTCGGCTGCCAGAAGCCGGACGAGGATCGCCACTGCGAGAACAGCACGAGAAAAACCGTGCATGGGTTGATCACTCCGACAGGGAAATTGTGCCTGGATTTCAGCTGAGCAACGGCTTCACGACCTCGGCGTCTTTCACGATCTCGATCGGCCGCGTGCCAAACGCGACAAGTTCCTTGTTTGAGTCGATCCCCATCTGGTGGTAGATCGTGGCCATGAGGTTTTCGAGGGTCACCGCATCGCGGGCGGGCTCGCCCCCCGTCGAGTCGCTCGCGCCGTAGATGAGCCCCGGCTTGAAACCGCCGCCGGCGAGCATCATCGAATAGACACGGGCCCAATGGTCGCGGCCGCTCTCTTTGTTGACCTTGGGCGTGCGACCAAATTCGCTCGTCACCCATACGAGCGTCGAATCGAGGAGCCCCCGCCGCTCCAAGTCGGTGACAAGCCCGGCGATTGCGTAATCGAACGGCCGCATCTGATCGAGGCAGGCCCGCTTCACGTCCTGGTGGCAGTCCCACGAGCCATATTCGAGCGTCACGAACCTGACGCCCGCCTCGACGAGCCGCCTCGCGATGATCAGCCGTTCGGAAAGACCCTTCGGGTGGAGCTTGCCGTCAGGCCCCTTGATGTCGCCAGTCACCTCGCTGCCATAGAGCTCCAACGTATCATCCGTTTCGCCGTCGAACGAAAACGCCTTCTGCGCGTCGGTTGACGTCAGGAGCGAATATGCCCGGGCATGAAACTCGTCCATCGTGTCGAGGAGCACCGGATTCGCCTCGAGCGCACGGATCCGCTGGTCGACCAGATCGCGCACTCCGCGCCGCCGATCGAGCTGTTCGAGTGAGAGGCCGGCTGGCAGAGAGAAGTCACGCACCGTGAAATTCTTTTTCTGCACTCCCGGGTCACCACCGGTCTCGAACGGGCCGTAAATACTCGGCAGAAATCCTGTGCCGCCGCCGAAGCTGTTTTTGCCGGGGATGGCGATGTAGCAAGGCAGTTCACCCCGGGCCCCAAGCTCATGAGAAACGATCGAGCCCATCTGCGGGTAGTCGATCACCGGCGTGGGCGTGTAGCTGGTGTGGAGGTGGTAGGTGGCAAGGGCGTGGTCGGGGATTTTTCCGACCACGCTCCGGACGACGGTGATCTTGTCGGCGATGCCCGCGAGTTGCGGCAGGTTGTCGCTGAACACGTCGCCCGTCTTCGTCTTCACCACGCCGAACGAGCCGCGGTATTCGACCGGCGCCTCGGGTTTGGGGTCAAACGACTCATGGTGCGGAAAACCACCGGGCAGATTGATCTGAATGACGCTCTTGATGTGCTCTGGCAGCTTCCGCTGGGTGAGATTGCCACCCACGACAGACGCCTCGCCACGGGCGGCCCGCAGGTTCAAATAGTCGGCCAGCGACAATCCAAGCCCAGCGAGGCTGCCAGCCTGGAGGACAGCCCGTCGGGGGAGCCGTTGAAATCCCACACAGCCTCGAGCCGATCCACCTAAGAACTCTGCCCCAACTCGCTTACGAATCCGTCTCATAATCTCTTCATGTCCTTCGGCTTAGGTTTTGCTTCACGCTTCGCACTTTTTTACTCAGACTTCGATTGCTTGCCCATGACGGATGAGGCGGACGGCTTGACATCGCGGCGCGGCCCAATGACTTCAAAAGAAAGCACGTTCGGCCCGCGTTCACTCACCTCCGCCGTCAGCCCTGAGGTGTCCGACTGCTGATATTGTGCTGGCATCA
>JBIKNV010000480.1:0-2749 GCA_044358475.1 Pirellulales bacterium
GCCGTGGATCGGGATGAGGTATCGGCATGCCGTCCGCGAGGTGGACGGCTCGAAGTGCCTCGTCAAGGTGACGACGATCCCCAAGGGCACCCGCAGCCAGGGCTGGATCGGCCCGATCGGCCTCCATGACTATTCCGTCCAGGCCGACTTCCGCGCCCAGGAGACTGGCGTCGAGAAGCCCGGCTCACCCGCTTCAGACACCGCCACCTCGACCGCTTCCGATGCCGACGCGTTTACCAAGGCGTTCGGCAATGCCGCAGCGCTCGAGAAGGCCCGCATGCCCGACATGGGGCTGATCGCCCAGCGGTACACGCTCGACCTCATGGGCGCCGCGCAGCAGCTTCAGGTGCGTAGCTGGCCGCCACAGGTGGCGACCTACTTCTCCAAGACGATCCCGTTTTCATGGGAGGCCGGCCGTTGGTACACGATGAAGTTCGAGACCCGCACGGGTGGCGGCTCGGCGATCCTCCGCGGCAAGGTCTGGCCGCGTGGCGAACCGGAGCCGACGGCGTGGACGATTGAAGCGACGCACGACGCGGGCAACCTGCAGGGCAGCCCCGGCTTCTTCGGCAATTCGAAAGATTCAGAGATCTATATCGACAACGTCTCCGTGGAGGCTGTGAAATGACGACGACAAGATTCCTATCTCGCCTGGCGTGGGTCGGGGTTGTCCCTGCTGCATCGCCGGACGTTCGCTGCGGCCATCCTGGCCTGCGCTCACTCGATGCTGGCTGCGCTCCGCCATCCATGGCTGCGCTGGCCAACAACGCCGGCTCCACGGCAGGGGCAACCCCTCCTTGCATCATCGTTGTGTCAGCTTTCGCCTTTTGTGTTGGTCTGCTCTCGATGGGAGCTCACGCAAGCGACTGGAACCAGTGGGGCGGTTCGCCGATTCGCAATAACGTCTCTCCCGCGAAAAACATCCCCACCGAGTGGAACCCGGGCGAGTTCGATGCCACGACCGGCGCCTGGAAACCGGAAACGAGCGAGAACGTGGCCTGGGTGGCTCCCCTGGGCAGCCAGTCCTATGGCAACCCGGTCGTCGCTGGTGGCAAGGCATTCGTCGGCAGTAACAACGGCAAGGGGTGGCTCGAGCGGTACCCGGCCGAGGTCGATCTGGGCTGCCTCCTGGCCTTCGATATCGCCGACGGCTCATTTCTCTGGCAGGACTCGAGCGAGAAGCTTCCCACGGGGCGGGTCCATGACTGGCCGCTTCAGGGAATCTGCTGCGCGCCGCTCGTGGAGGGGGATCGGCTGTGGTATGTCACGAGCCGCGGCGAGGTGAAGTGCCTCGACACCGACGGCTTCCGTGATGGTGAGAACGACGGCCCGTTCACTGGCGAGAAGCTGTCGGCCGACAACGAGGCCGACGTCGTCTGGGTGCTCGACATGATGAAGCAGCTCGGTGTGTCGCAGCACAACATGTGCTCCTGCAGCGTGACGGGGGCGGGCGACTTCCTCTTCGTCATCACTGGCAACGGCGTCGACGAAGGACACATCAATCTCCCGAATTTCAACGCCCCGAGCTTTCTCTGTGTCGACAAGCGCGACGGCACTGTTCTCTGGGCGGACAATTCGCCGGGTGCCAACGTGCTGCACGGGCAGTGGTCGAGCCCGGCCTACGCGGAGATCGACGGCGTGCCCCAGGCTATCTTCGGCGGCGGTGACGGCTGGGTCTACGCGTTCGACGCCCGCGGCGAACAGGGCCGGGCGAAGCTGCTCTGGAAGTTCGACTGCAACCCCAAAGAGTCGAAGTACACCCTCGGCGGACGGGCCGACCGCAACCACATCATCGGCACACCGGTGGTGTACGACGGTCTTGTCTACATCGCCGTCGGCGAGGATCCGGAGCATGGCGAAGGGGTGGGGCACTTGTGGTGCATCGACCCGACGAAGCGGGGCGACGTATCGAGTGAGATTGCGGTGAGCCTGAAGGATCCCACCACGCCGCTGCCACACCGCCGCAACCAGGCGGTGATCCAGGAGGAGGGGGAGGTAGCCCGGCCCAACGCCAACTCCGCTGCCGTATGGCACTATCCCGGCTTCGACACCGACGGCAACGGCAAACTCGACTTCGAGGAGACGATGCACCGTACCTGCGGCACCGTCGCGATTGCCGACGGGCTCCTTTTCGTGGCCGATTTCAGTGGCCTCTTCCACTGCCTTGACGTCACCACCGGCAAGCCGCTCTGGACGCACGACATGCTGGCGGCCTCATGGGGCTCACCGCTCATCGCCGACGGGAAGGTCTACATCGGCGACGAGGATGGCGACATCACCATCTTCGCTCTCGCCAAGGAGAAAAAAATCCTCGCCGAGATCAACATGGGCAACAGCGTCTACTCGACGCCAATCGTGGCGGGTGACACGCTCTACATCGCCAACAAAAGCCACCTCTTCGCCATTCGGGAGGGAGCAAAACCGCTCCAGAAGTGATGCTGATCGATCACGGGAAACGTCGCGGCCATTCGGGTTCCGGCTGTTGGCTTGCGGCTTTTTCTGCCTGTCTTGCCTTGCTCCCTGCCGTGCTGGCGACCGCGGAGCCCACGACGCCGCTCGATGCTCTCCGCGAGGCCCGCCGCATCGTCTTTCTCGGCGACTCGATCACCTATGCCGGCGGCTGGGTGGCCAATCTTGCGGCCTGGATGGAGCGGGAAGGCATGACGGGTGACGTGATCAACATGGGGCTCTCCAGCGAGACCGTCTCCGGCCTTTCTGAAGAGGGCCATGCGGGTGGGCAATTTCCCCG
>JBIKNV010000482.1:0-2744 GCA_044358475.1 Pirellulales bacterium
TGGCAGTTCGAAGCCCGCGCCAAGATCGGGCAGCCAGTTGCCGAGATCGTCGAGAAAAAGACCGATGTCGTTGATCGAAAACTCGCCGAGGTCGGGAAAGTCAAACGGCACACCGCCGATTTCAAGCGTTGGGAATTCCAACTCGATCGAGGCGGCATCGAGCAGATCGATCGTTCCGATGCCCAGTTCGAGGGCCGAGCCGGTCGGCAGGTCAAACCCGTCGATATCGAGGGTGAACGGGATGGTCACGTCGAACTCGGTCGAAACGTCGACCTGCTGAAAGATGTCGTCGAGCGTGCCGCTGGCGAGGCCGCCCAGCGAGAGGCAGCCGCTCGCCGATTCTTGGAGATCGACCTTGGCTCCGATATCGAGGGCCACACTGATGTCGGCCCCGACCGCATCACCAAGCCGCACCGCACCAAACCGAGCCGCCACATCGGGAACGGCCCCGCTCCCGGTCGCACTCGCAGCAGCCCCCACCGTGAAGCCGTCGCTCTTCACGCAGATCATGTCGGCGGCAGCGAGGCCGGGCGTGAGATTCACCCCGATCTGGACGCGGCCAGAGAGGCTCGTCTCCAGATCGACGGCCACCGCCCCCACCACGAGGCCCTGCTCCCGCAAGAGCCCCGTGGCCCCGTCGAGGCCGGCCTGCCCCAGATCGATTTCGTAGTCGACGAGTGTCTCGGAGCCTTCGACCTGGATATCAAACCAGACGACCGTCTCACCACTAGCCGTGGTCGCCACGGAGGTGGTCACGTTCGCCGTGTCGATAAAGTCAGCAGCGGAGGCGGCCGAGGCGTTGGCGAAGGCCGAGGCGATGTCGGTGAAGCTCATGCTTCCGGAGAGCGACGCAGCCAGAGGATCAGCCAGCCCGGCCCGCAGTTCGTCGCCGACCGACACAAGCGTGCCAAGCGGCTGGCCGATGCCGGCCGCAGAGGAGGCCAACAGATCGACCGCCTGGGCTTCCGTGAGCCGTTGGGCGAATACGGCCATGCCCTGCGAGAAAGCCGCCACCTGTTCGGCTGACAGAGCCGTGGGCACACCGCTTAGTACGAGCCGTGGCTCGAGCGGCTCAAACGTATCGCCAAGACGTGCTCGTGGCCGCCGTGACCGCTTTGGGGAAAGCGAACGGGAAAAGCGTCGTCGATGAGCCACGTGAAATCCCTCCATATTTTCCAAGCAGTCGGACGTGCGATAAGAGAGTGCGCCGCTGCTTTTCCAGCGAAGAGGATACAAAAAGAGCAGCGCTTCTCGCAAAGCAAAAAAACGCTGTAAAAAAGCGTTCAGAGCAGGAAGCCCGGGTGCGGGCAGCGGCATTGGCCGGCGCGTCAGCCCGCCGGCTTGCGCCTGGCGGCTGAGTGTCGGAAACGCGTCGTTTACTTCATCCCACTCAGCCCCGGGCGCAAGCCCGGGGGCTGCAGCGGCGTTGGCTAGCGCGTCATCCCGCCGGCTTGCGCATGGCGGCTGAGTGTTGGGAAGGCTGGCGGCTGAGTGGGTGGGACGGCTGATGATCTGATCAGCCGATGGTAGTTTCTTGGAAACAGCAGGATTTCTTGATGGCAACGTTTTTCTTCTCGACCGGACTCACGGGCCTCCTGCCTGAACACGAACTGGCTGCGCTCAGGCAGGCCGTCGTCAGCCAGCCGCCAAAAGCGATTCGTCTGCGGCCCATCGCGGCCCGCGGCGCCGCTGGGCAACTCTCTTTGCCGTTTTCAACGGAGCCCGTGCCCTGGTATCCCGCCGGTCACTTTTGCCTCGACACCCATCAGCCCGGCCGATTCCTGCACCATGCCGTTGGTGACTATTTCATTCAGGATGCCGGCTCGATGCTGGCCTTGCGGCTCCTCGATCCGCAGCCGACCGAATGGATCGCCGACGTCTGCGCGGCTCCCGGCGGCAAGGCAGCGGCGATCCTCGAGATTGTGGGCCCCGGAGGAGGATTCCTGCTGGCCAATGAGCCCATTCACGGCCGGCTGCCACCGCTGGAATACAACCTCGCCCGCGTCGGCTTCCCGCGGTTCTTGATGACAGCGCGTGATCCGGAGCAGCTCGAGACATGCTGGACCGATCGGTTCGACGCCGTGCTCGTCGACGCCCCTTGTACGGGGCAGGCGCTCGTGGGCCGTGGCAGGCAATCGGCATTCGCGTTTTCCGCAGACCGCGTGGCCCATGCCGCGGCGAGGCAACGCCGCATCCTCGACGCCGCCGCCATGCTCGTCCATTCGGGCGGACGCCTCGTTTATTCCACCTGCACGTTCGCACCCGCCGAGAACGAACAGGTGGTCGCCGCCTTTCTCCAAGAACACACTGACTGGCGGGTCGAGCCGGTGGTGGAGCTCGAGTCGTGGATATCGCCACTCGAGCCTGGTGGTTATCGGCTCTATCCGCATCGCGACCGGTGCGCTGGTGCCTACGCGATCCTTTTGCGGCGCGATGGCTCCGGGAGGGATTCCGACCGTCCACACATCGACCCTCCCGCCGCGACTCTCGAGCCGCTCACGATCGGCGACGCAATGGTCGGCAGCACACGCTCCGGCGTGCGGACTCGCCGTGAGCGACGCTGGGAAGAATGGCCGTTGGATATCGCCCAACGTGTCAACGATGCGGCCGCGCAGGGGTGTGAGATCGCCTATCAACCCGGCAAGCACTGGATGCCCGCCCATGCACTCGCGCTCCGCCGTGATCCCGACTGGGTTCCCGCCACCAGACTGGATCTCGATGACGAGTCTGCCGCTCGCTATCTC
>JBIKNV010000071.1:0-9898 GCA_044358475.1 Pirellulales bacterium
CGTCGGTCTGACGAAGCCCGACATGGGTGAGCCGGGTGAGCCGGAGGTCTATCGTCCGACCGGTCGGCTCAACTACCTCCGGGTCGTGCCTGCCGATGACCTGCAGGGGCCACTCTCCGCCGACTGGGCGAAACACCGTGGCGTCAAGAAGGTCTATATCCTCGACGACAACGAGGTGTACGGAAAGGGCATCGCCGACCTGTTCGACGAGCGGTGCCGCGAACTTGAGATCGAGGTGCTCGGGCACGACTCGATCGACGCGAAGGCCCAGGAGTTCAAGTCGTTGATGGCCCGGATCAAGGCTGCCGGCCCCGACCTCGTCTACTTCGGGGGCACGACCCAAAGCAAGGGCGGGCAGTTGGCGAAAGACATGGTCAGCGCGGGAATCACGGCGCGACTGATGGTGCCCGATGGCTGCATGGAGCAGGTGTTCATTGACGCGGCCGGTGCGGCCAATCTGGAGGGACGCTGCTTCGTCACGTTCGGCGGCCTGCCCGCCGAGAAGCTCACGGGCAAGGGGAGCGAGTTCGTCGCCCGGTACCAAAAGCAGTTCAGCGAGCCCCCCGAGGGCTATGCGGTCTATGGCTACGAGGCGGCGCAGGTGGTGCTTCGGGCCATCCGTGACGCCGGCGTGAAAGACCGACGGGCGATCACGGATGCCGCCCGGGCGATCCGCGACTTCGACGGGGCACTCGGCCGCTGGGGGTTCGACGAAAACGGCGACACCTCGCTCGATGCCTTGACGGTGAGCGTGGTGAAGGGGGGCAGGTTCGTGTTCGAAGAGGTTATCGATGCAACCCACGTGGCCGGTGCGCAGCCTTCCGAGTAGAACCAGTGCCCCGGAGCCGCGGTCGTGTCTGCTCTCTTTTTTCTGCAACAGTGTCTGATCGGCCTGACCAATGGGGCGCTCGTCGCGCTCATGGCGCTCGGCTACACGATGGTCTACGGCATCATTCGACTGATCAACTTCGCCCATGGCGATCTGATCATGCTCGGCGCCTGCCTCGCGCTGACGCTCGTCGGTGCCTTCGGGTTTGGGGCCGCCGGCACGGCGACCGCAGGCATGGCGACCTGGCTCGGCATCGCGCTGCTTGTGGGCATCTGCGGGATGTTTTGCGGGCTGGTCAACGTCGCCGTGGATCGGTTCGTCTACCGTCCGCTGCGTGACGCGCCCAAGCTCGCTCCGCTCGTCTCGGCGATCGGCGTGTCGTTCATCTTCATGAACATCGGCCTGTTCTGGCTCGGGCCGGCCGATCGGTCGTTTCCGCAACTGCTCCCCACCACGAATCTCCTGCCGGGCGACGGCCTGCAATTTGGCTGGAAAGACCTGCTCGTCCTGATCGTGGTCGTGCCGCTCATGGCGGCGCTCATGGTGCTGGTCAAGTCGACACGGCTCGGCAAGGCGATGCGGGCGGTGTCGCAGGACGAGACGGCGGCGGCGCTCGTCGGCGTCGACGTCGATCGCGTGATTGCGGCCACGTTTTTCCTCGGCGGCTTCCTCGGCGGCGCGGCGAGCGTGATCTACGGCCTCTACATCAATACGATCGGCTTTCAGATGGGATTCCAAAACGGCCTCTATGCCTTCACGGCCGCCGTTCTCGGCGGGATCGGCAGCATCCCGGGCGCCGTCGTCGGTGGACTTGTGATCGGGTTGGTGCGGGCACTGTCCACGGCCTACATCGGCGAACGGTGGGCCGGGGCGATGGTGTTCGCGATTCTCATCGTGATCCTCGTCTTTCGTCCGGAGGGATTGCTCGGCCGGCGCACCAAGGAGAAGGTCTGATGGCCACGGTGTGGGGCTGGGTCAGCGAGCGTTGGGAGGTGGTGGTGCTGGCCGTCCTGGCAGTCGCGCCCCTTGTCGTTCCTGCTCTCGGCGGCGCGCTTGGCGGGCAGGTTACCACGCTCTTCATCTACTGCATTCTGGCCCTGGGGCTGAACGTGATGGTCGGTTATACCGGCCTGCTCCATCTCGGGATCGCCGCCTTCTTCGGCATCGGCGCCTATGTCTTGGCGATCCTCACCGTGCCGACCTTTCCGTTTCAGATCGGTTGGCTGGCGGCGGCGGCCGTGAGCATCGCCGTGACGGCCGGCATCGGGCTGGCGCTCGGCGCGCCCACGCTGCGTTTGCGGGGTGATTACCTGGCGATCGTCACGCTCGGCTTCGGCGAGGTGGCGAAGGTCACGCTTCGTAATCTGGAGCAGGTCACCGGGGGCATGAAAGGACTCAATCCCGTGCCGCCGCCCGGGGCCGGCGTGACCGTGGCGGGCACTGATCTGGGCCTGGCGTTCGCCGTCGATCCGCGGTGGTTCTACTACCTGACGCTCGCCTCACTGGCGGGCGTGGTCTGGGCGATGCGGCGGCTCGAGAACTCCCGTCTGGGGCGGGCGTGGGTGGCCGTTCGTGAGGATGAACTGGCGGCTGCGGCCATGGGCATTTCCGCTACCCGCGTGAAGCTGTCGGCCTTCGCGATGTCGTCGGCGGTGGCGGCGCTCGCCGGCTGCCTCTACGCCGCCAGCCTGTCGACCACGGCCGACCCCAATGCCTATGACTTCAACCGGTCGATTCTCGTCCTCTGTGCCGTGATTCTTGGCGGGCTGGGCAGCATTCCCGGCACGCTCCTCGGCGTGGCGATCCTGGTCGGCTTCGATACAGTGCTCGCACCGTGGGCCGACTCGTTGATTCAGCAGCTCAACATCAATCCTTCGGGGTCGAGCCTGCTCTCCTTCAGCGGGTGGCGGCTGGCGATTTTCGGCATCGCGCTGGTGCTCGTGATGCGTTACCGACCGGAAGGCTTGATCCCCTCGCGGCGGCTGGCAGCCGAACTCCACGGAGACCAGCGATGAAGAGAGACCGGCCTGCTTCGGCCACCGACATCCCGCTGCTCGACATCGACCGCATGTCGATGCGGTTCGGTGGTCTCATCGCCGTGTCGGATCTTGACCTCGACGTGCCCGAAGGAAACATCGTCTCGCTTATCGGTCCCAATGGCGCCGGCAAGACCACCGCGTTCAACTGTGTCAGCGGCATCTACTCGCCCACGAGCGGATCGGTGCGGTTCGAGGGGCACCGTCTCACGCAGTCGTTCGGACCGGGAGTGTTCTGGACGGCGCTGGCCATCGGTCTGGTCGTCGGGCTGTTCACGGCGGCCGCCGCGGTGGATGTCGATCGTCTCTGGCTGGCGGTTGTCAAACGCGGCATGGCGATCGACGAGCCATTTACACTGGAGACTGTGCGGCGACGACTGCGAGGCTACTTCCGCGCCGAGTTGGCGATCGACCAGATGGCCGGCAAGTGGCGGGTGGTGAGTGCCGACGGACGCGACGTGCTGGCGATCCGCCGTGACCTGGCCGATGCGCGGGCCCTCCGCAACCAGCTCCAGGCGGCGGTCACCGCGCGGCGCGCCGGCCCGGGCACGATCCCGGATGCCACGGACATGGCCGGGGCGGCGAGTCCGTCGCAGCCCCAAGCCTTGATCAGCGACGAGCTGCTCGACCGCTTGGCGGCTGGCAAGGCGCGGGTCCGCTTCCGTGGCTGGGCGGGTCTCCTGGCCGGCGGGCTTCTCGGTGCCGCCGGCACGATCGCCATCTGGAGGCGTGGCCGGCGGTCGCCGCATGTCGTCGCCCGCGCCGGCATCTCGAGAACCTTCCAGAATATCCGTCTCTTTTCGAACATGACCGTGCTGGAAAACGTGCTCGTGGGGCTCGACCGCGCGATCCCGGGCGGGACGATGGCGATGCTCTTTCGCACGCCGGCAAATCGTCGCGGCGAGGAGGAGGCACGGGCCCGTGCCGTGGAGGCCCTCCAGTTTGTTGGTCTTGCCGAGGCTGGCAATCGCATTGCAGGCGAACTGCCCTACGGTGACCAGCGGCGGCTCGAGATCGCCCGTGCCTTGGCCACAGGGGCGCGGCTGATTCTCCTCGATGAGCCGGCAGCTGGAATGAACCCGACGGAAACGACGGAACTGGCCCAGCTCATCCGCAGTATCCGCGATCGTGGCGTGACGGTGCTCCTCATCGAACATCACATGAACATGGTGATGAAGATCAGCGATCGCGTGGCGGTGCTCGACCACGGTGTGAAGATCGCCGACGGGACGCCGGCCGACGTGAAGCGGAATCGGCAGGTCATCGAGGCCTATCTCGGTGGAGAAGGGTGAGGAACAGGCGATGCCGATACTCGAGGTGAACGACCTGCAGGCCGGCTACGGGCCGATCACCGCACTCCACGGCGTGTCGCTCGACGTCGAGGAGGGGGAGCTCGTGGCCATCATCGGTGCCAACGGTGCCGGCAAGACGACGCTCCTGATGGCGATTTCGGGAGTCGTGCCGACCCGCAGCGGTGCGGTGCTCTATCGCCGCCGCTCAATCACCGGGCTCGCGGCCCACGCGATCATGCGACAGGGCATCGGCCACTGTCCCGAAGGGCGGCGCATCTTTTCAAGGCTGACGGTGCGGGAAAATCTCGAACTTGGTGGCTTCACGCAGCGGGATCGCTGGCAGTTGAAGCGAGACATCGCCGAGGCGTGTGAACTCTTTCCGGTGCTCGGCACGCGGATGGGGCAGGTGGCGGGCACGCTTTCCGGTGGCGAGCAGCAGATGCTCGCACTCTCGCGGGCCCTCGTCGGGCGGCCGAAGGTGCTGCTCCTCGACGAGCCGTCGCTGGGGCTCGCGCCGTTGGTGGTGCGGCAGATGTTCGACGTCGTCGGATCGCTTCCCGCGCGGGGCATCACGGTCGTGCTCGTGGAACAGAACGCGCGGGCCGCGCTGGCCCTCGCGTCACGGGCGTGGGTGCTCGAGGCCGGCCGCGTGACGCTGGCGGGCACCGGTAGGCAACTCGCCGCCGATCCGCGTGTCAGGGCCGCCTATCTGGGCGAGTGATCGCACGAACTCACGGTGGATCTTTCCCGGACACGATGTCGAGGATCGCGGCACCGAAGTCGGCGAGCCGCTTCTCTCCGATGCCTTTGCAGCGGAGCAGGGCGGCAGGGGAGCCCGGTTTCTCGCGGGCGATCGCGCGAAGCGACTTGTCGTCGAAGATCGTCCACGCCGGCTTGCCCCGGGCATCGGCCACGCGGCGGCGCCAGGTCCGCAGCCGTTCGAAGAGATCGCGGTCGACGCCGCTCCAGTCGTCGGCATCGGCCTTTGCCGTCTTGGTGCGGCCGGCCCGCGGCTGGAGCAGCACCACCGATCGCTCTCCCCGCAGCACCTCCCACGACTTGCCGTTGAGCGTCACTACCGGCCGATCACCCCCGCTGCGGGAGAGCAGCTCCTGATCCAGCAACTGATGGACGAGATTTTCGGCGGCCCGCTGATCGAGCATCGGGAGCAGACCGTAGGTGGAGAGCCGGTCGTGACCGTGCCGGGAGATGCCGTCGGTCTTCGCGCCGCGGAGCACCTCGCAGACATGCCGCACGCCGAATCGCTCCTCCACCCTCGCCACGCAGGAGATGATTTTCTGCGCGGTGACCGTCGAATCGGGGAGGCTTTCCGTCTCGCCGAGGCAGACGTCGCAGGCCTCGCAGTTTGGCGTCGCGTAGGGCTGTCCGAAATACTCCGAGAGCGTGGCGTGGCGGCAGCGGGCGGCCTGGGCATAGCGGCGCATCGCATGCAGGTGCTCCACGGTCGAGGCCAGCAGTCGCGCGGCTTCATCCGGCTCCAGGTCCGACTCGTCGATGCTCTTGCGGACGAGCGATTCCCAGCTGAAGACGTCGGCCGACGAATAGAGCAGCACGCACTCGGCGGCCAAGCCATCGCGGCCGGCACGGCCCGTCTCCTGCTGGTAGGCTTCGAGGCTCTTCGGGAGCGAGGTGTGGAGCACAAGGCGGACGTTCGACCGGTCGATGCCCATGCCGAAGGCGACGGTCGCCACGACCACGTCGATCGTCTCGCGGGCGAAGGCCTCCTGGGTGGCGTGCCGCGTGGCGGCGTCGAGGCCGGCGTGATAGGGCCGCGCCAGGATGCCCTCGGCGGCCAGTCGGGATGCCAGATCTTCGGTCTCCCGCCGCGAGAGACAGTAGACGATCGAGGCCTCCCCGCGATGGCGGCCGAGGATTTCGAGCGTCTGGCCAGTCTTGTCGGTGCGGGGCACCACACGGTAGACGAGGTTGGGCCGATCGAAGGTGCCGACGAGCACCTCGGGGTCGCGGAGGTGCAACTGGGCGGCGATGTCTTTTCGAACCCGAGGCGTGGCCGTGGCGGTGAAAGCATGGAAGCTCGCCGCGGGAAACCGCTCCCGGAGCATCGCCAGCTGACGGTATTCCGGACGGAAGTCGTGGCCCCAGTGGCTGATGCAATGGGCCTCGTCGATGGCGAACCGCTTCACCCCCACCTGGGCCAGCAGGTCGAGCAGCCCGGTGTTCACGAGCCGCTCCGGCGCCGCAAAGAGCAGCCGCAGCTCACCCGCCATGAGCCGGTCGCGGATCCGTTGCCGCTCCTCCTGTTCCAGGCCGGCATAGAGAGCCGCCGCGGGGTAGCCGATCGCCTCCAGTGAATCGACCTGATCCTTCATGAGCGCCACCAACGGCGAGATGACGACGTCCGTCGCGTCACCCACCAGCGGCGGCAACTGGTAGCAGAGGCTCTTGCCTCCGCCGGTGGGCATCACCACGACCGAATCGCGGCCGGTGAGGGCCGCCGCAATCGCCTCCGACTGGAGCGGACGGAGCGTGTCGAAGCCCCACCAGCGGGAGAGAATCTCGGTGACGTCCATGGGAGGGAGAAGATACCAGAGCATGCTGCTTGTTGGCACGGTGGGCAGCGGTTCGGGGCTGCCGATGCCCCATCGCCGGACGTTCGCTACGGCCCTCCAGGCCTTCGCTCACTCTCTGCCACCATCGCTTCCGGCATCCTGCCTGCGCTCGCTGCCAAAGCCGGCTCTCGGGGCATCGGCAGCCCCTCACGGATGCATCGATGAATGACTCAGGTACAGGGTTCAATTTGGAAGGTGCCGCGAACTTTCGCTTCCAGTGATTCGGGCGGTAGACTTCGTCAGCATGCTCTGGATCGCTTGGAAGATGCTGATCGGAAACCGGGCGAAGTACCTGGGGATTGTCTTTGGGGTCGTGTTCGCAGCGCTCTTGATCGCGCAGCAGGCGTCGATCTTCTGTGGGCTGATGTCCCTCACGATCAGCCAGATCTATGACACCGCCGGGCCCGATATCTGGGTGATGGACGAAAACGTCCAGTTCGTCGACGACATCAAGCCCCTCTCCGACACCGAACTCTTTCGCGTGAAGGGCGTGCCCGGCGTCGACTGGGCGGTGCGGTTCTATAAGGGCATCGCCCGGGCGCGGCTGGAGGAGGGGACGTATGAGCAGATGATCCTGCTCGGACTCGATGACGCGACGCTCGTCGGTGCGCCGCAGCAGGTGGTTTTGGGATCGATCGCCGATCTGCGGCGGCCCGATGCCGTGATCATCGACGATGCCGGCTACAAGCGGATCTGGCCCGGGGAGCCCTTCCGACTCGGTCGCTCGTTCGAGATGAACGACCGCCGCGCCGTGATCGTCGGCATCACGAAGGCCAGCCGTACATTCCAGAGCTTCCCGATCATCTACACGCGGTACAGCCAGGCCGTGCTCTTCGCACCGCCGGAGCGGAAGGTGCTGTCATTCGTCTTGGCCGATGCCCAGCCCGGGGTCGATCCCACGGAGGTCTGTCGGCTGATCACGGAGCGGACAGGGCTCCAGGCGTTGACGCAGGAGCAGTTCACCTGGAAGACGATCCTCCATTATCTGAGAAAGACGGGCATCCCGGTGAATTTCGGGATCACGGTGTTTCTGGGCTTCCTTGTCGGCACCGCCATCGCGGGCCAGACCTTTTATCTGTTCACGGTGGAAAACATCCGGCAGTTCGGAGCGCTCAAGGCGATGGGCACGAGCAACTGGATGATCCTCCTGATGGTGCTTTCGCAGGCGATCCAGGTGGGCGTGGTGGGCTATGGCGTGGGGGTGGGGCTGGCGGCGCTGTTCGGCTTTTGGTCGCGAACGGTGACGCGGCTGTCGTTCTTCATGCCCTGGCAGGTGCTGGCGATCACGGGTGTGGCCGTCTTCGTGATCGTGCTCCTGGCCAGCCTGCTCTCGGTGCGGAAGGTGCTCGTCGTCGATCCGGCGATCGTCTTTCGGGGAGGCTGAGCGATGGCCGGACTGCACGTGTTCGATAATCGCCATGCCGACGAGATGGCCGTCCGCGTTCGTGGCGTGACGAAAGAGTTTGGCAGTGGCGGGTCGCTCACCCAGGCGCTGCGGGGCGTCGATCTCGACGTGCCCTACGGCGAGATGCTGATGCTCGTCGGGCCGAGCGGCTGCGGCAAGACGACGCTCGTCTCGATCGTGGCCGGCACGCTCGAGCCGACCGCTGGCGACGTGCAGGTGCTCGGCCACGATCTCGTCACCATGAGCAATGGCCGCAAGGTGCGGTTCCGTCGTGAGAACGTCGGCTTCATCTTTCAGGCCTTCAATCTCCTTCCGGCGCTTACGGCGGTGGAAAACGCCGCGGTACCGCTTTTGATCGCGGGCTGGCGGCGGGGCCATGCCGTCGAAGCGGCAGCCGACGTACTGGAACGCCTGGGGCTGGGGGATCGACTCGCCGGCCTGCCGAGTGAACTCTCCGGCGGCCAGCAGCAGCGGGTGGCGATTGCCCGGGCGCTCGTGCATGAGCCGCGACTGCTCGTCTGCGACGAACCGACGAGCGCGCTCGATGCCGCCAACGGCCGCATCACGATGGAGTTGATCCAGCAGGTGGCGGTGCAGCCCGACCGGGCCGTGATCGTTGTCACGCACGATTCACGAGTGTATTCCTTCGCCGATCGGATCGCCGCCATGGAAGACGGCCGGATCGAGTCGGTCGAGAGCGGGCCGCACGAGCCGACGTCGGTCTGAGCGACATTGCCGGGGCGTCCTTGACGGGCACGTTTCCTGAAAAAGAATGGGACGAATGCAAAGCGCGCCTTCTCCGTCCCGTCTCGGCGTCTGGCTCATCGGTGCCAAGGGGGGCGTCGCGACGACCGTGATGACGGGGCTGGCAGCCCTGCAACGCGGGGCAATCGACCCCGTGGGGCTGATCACGGCGACCGCGCCCTTCGCCGGTCTCGGGCTCGTCGAGTTTTCCGACATCGTCGTCGGCGGCCATGACATCCGCGCGGGGAGACTCGCCGACGAGGCCCGGCGGATGTGGACGGAGAGTCGGGCCATCACGCCCGACTTGCTCGACGGCGCTGCCGGATTCTTCGCCGACACGGAGCGTCGACTCCGGCCCGGCACGCTCGTCGCCACCGGGGATCGCATCCGCAGTCTCGCCGACGCGGCCACGGCGAACGTCGTGGAGACGCCGCGGCAGGCAATTCAACGAGTGCGGGCCGACATCGAGGCCTTTCGGCAGGCCGAGGGCCTCGAGCATGTTGTCGTCGTCAACGTTGCCTCGACTGAGCCACCGCCGTCGCTGCCGATTCCCAAGGAGTTTGCCGACGTCGAGCCGCTGCTAGACCATGCCGCGAAGTGTCCGTTGCCAGCCAGCAGTCTCTACTTTTTGGCTGCCGCCGAGGCCGGGGCTTCCTACATCAACTTCACGCCGTCCACCGGTGCCACGCCCCCGTGCCTGCAAGAGGTGGCACGCGAACGCCGGGTCGCCCATGCCGGCTGCGACGGCAAGACGGGAGAAACGCTGCTCAAGAGCGTGCTCGCGCCGATGTTCGCCGCCCGCAATCTCGAGGTGATGAGCTGGGTGGGGCACAACATCTTCGGCAACATGGACGGCAAGGTGCTCGACGACCCGCGCAACAAGGCGGCGAAGGTGCGGAGCAAGGACCACCTGCTGGCTGCGATTCTCGGCTACCCGCCACAGACGCACGTCTCGATCGAATACATCGAGAGCCTGGGCGACTGGAAGACGGCCTGGGATC
>JBIKNV010000070.1:0-9898 GCA_044358475.1 Pirellulales bacterium
TACATGCCGGGGTCGAGCTCTTCGGTGAGGCGGGCGCCGATCGCGCTCACCCGCACCGGCTTGGCCTGCGTCATCTGACACATCACGTCGACATAGTGCACCCCGCAATCGACGATCGGCGACATCGACCGCATCAGTTGCTTGTGGGTCTCCCACATCGCGCCCGACGCCTGCTGGTTGAGGTTCATCCGCATCACCAGCGGCTTGCCGAGCGTGCGGGCCGTCTCAATGAACTTCGCCCAGGTCGGGTGGACACGGAGGATGTAGCCGATCACGAGTTTGCGGCCTACCTGCCGGGCGGCGGCCACCACCTCTTCGGCCTCGGCGACCGTCACGGCGATCGGCTTCTCAAGGAAGACGTGGCACCCAGCGGCAAAAGCCTGCTTGGCGTAGTCGGCATGGGTGTCGGGATAGGTATTGATTGAGACCGCGTCGGGCCGGGTGGCGGCGAGCGCCTCGGCATAGCCGGAAAACTGCGGATACTCCGCCCCGACGGCGTCGAGGAGGGCCCGCCGCGACTTTTCACCGCGGGAGACGACCCCCACGATTTCGAAGCCGGGCAGGGCGTGGTAGGCCTTGGCGTGCGACAGCCCCATATGGCCGCAGCCGACGACGAGAACTCTGACTGGCTTCGACATGTGCTCAGTTCCTGGCGATGGCAAACTTCAGGCGTGCAGCCCAGCACGCGACCACACGAACCGCTGTAACGGTAAACTCTCAGGATCATGTCCACCAGCCTTTCGCGCGACGTAGCACCGCAGGAGCGTTCCGAGTCGGTAGCCATCCGTCGCGACGTCCATCGCGACGAGATGCTAGACGCGTGGGACAAACACCACGTCTGGCATGCCTTCACGCAGATGCAGGAATACGAGCCACTGCTCATCGAGCAGGGCGAGGGCTGCTGGCTCATCGATACCGAGGGCCGCCGCTACCTCGATGGCTCGGCAAGCATGTGGTGCAACGTCCACGGCCATCGCCATCCCCGGCTCGACGCCGCCATCACGAAGCAGCTCGCACAGGTGGCTCACACCACCAACCTCGGCCTTTCCAATCCCACCACGGTCGAGTTTGCGCGGCGGCTGGTGGAAGTCGCCCCGCAGGGACTCGAGAAAGTCTTTTTCTCTGGAGACGGTTCGAGCGCGATCGAGGCCGCCCTGAAAATGGCCTTCCAGTTCTGGCGACAGGCTGCCGCGCCGCAGCCCGACCGGACGCGGTTCATCGCGATCGGCGAGGCCTATCATGGCGACACGCTCGGCGCCATCGGCGTCGGTGGTGTGGATCGGTTCACGGCACTGTTCGCCCCGCTCACATTCGAGGCGATCCGACTGCCATCCCCGGGAGGTCGCTGCCCGCGAACGGGCATGCAGCCGCCCACGCTCGATGAGTCCCTCGCCGCCCTCGACCGCCTGCTCGCCGAACACGCCGGCACCGTCGCCGCCGTCATCATGGAGCCGCTGGTACAGATGGCGGCCGGCATCTACGTGCATCCCCCGGGGTTTCTGCGGGGCATCCGCGACCTCACCGCGAAGCACGATGTGCTCCTGATTCTCGACGAGGTGGCGACGGGCTTCGGACGAACGGGCACGATGTTTGCCTGTGAGCAGGAGGACGTGGCACCCGATTTCCTGTGCCTGGCCAAGGGCCTCACGGCCGGCTACCTGCCGATGGCGGCCACGCTCACGACCGCGCGGGTGTGGGAAGCGTTTCTCGGCTCTCATGCCGAGCAACGGGCTTTTTTCCACGGCCATACCTACGGCGGCAATCCGTTGGCGGCGGCGGCGGGAATCGCATCCCTCGACATTTTTCGCGACGAGGAGGTGCTCGAGTCACTGCCGCCCAAAATCGCGCATCTCCGACAGTTCGTCGGGCGGCTGGCGTCACACGATCACGTCGGCGCGGTGCGGCAGTGCGGTCTCGTGGCGGGAATCGAGCTCGTGGCCGACAAGGCAGCGGGCCGCCCCTTCCCGTGGCAGGAAAAGCGGGGCACCCGAGCCTGCCTCTCCGCCCGGAAGTATGGGGCAATCCTCCGCCAACTCGGCGACGTCGTCGTCATCATGCCCCCCTTGTCGATTACGCTCGACGAACTCGACCAGCTCTGCGACGCCGCCGAACGAGGCATCCAAGACGCCACGGCGTGCACCGCAGACGATTCATCAGCCCCTTCTCCCTCTTCCTGACTCCTTGCCATGCCACGCCACGCCAATCCCGTCACCGACCCGCACTTTCTCCTCGCTACCGACGCCGCCCGCGAGCTCTACGCTGCAGCGGCCGACGAGCCGATCTATGACTACCACACGCACCTTCCGCCGGAGGAGATTGCGGAGGACAAACAGTGGGCGAACCTCACCGAGGTCTGGCTCGGGGGCGATCACTACAAGTGGCGGGCAATGCGGGCCAACGGCGTTCCCGAAAGCCACATCACAGGCGACGCGCCGCCGTATGAAAAGCTTCTGGCCTATGCCCAGACGATGCCACGGCTGCTGCGGAATCCCCTTTGGCACTGGACGCACCTAGAGCTTTCGCGGGTCTTCGGCATCGACGACGTGCTCGACGAGGCGTCGGCACCGCGAATCTGGGCCGCCGCCAACGAGCGGCTGGCCGAGACCTCAGCGCGGTCACTCCTCCGTCAGTTTCGCGTGGCGATGGTCGGCACGACCGACGACCCCGGCGACGACCTCACCCATCATGCGACGATCGCAGGGCAGGGGATCGGCACGCGGGTGTATCCCGCCTTTCGCCCCGACAAGTCCCTCGCGGCCGACAAGCCCGACGTACTGCGACCGTGGGTCGCCCGCCTCGAGCAGGCCGCCGGCATCGAGTGCAAAACCTTCGACGGGCTGCTCGCCGCCATCGATGCCCGCCATGCCTTCTTCCACGACACGGGCAGCCGGCTTTCCGACCACGGCCTCAACCATGCCTTCGGCCGCGGCGGCACGCGGTCCGAGGCGGCGGCGGCCTATGCAGCAGCTCGTGGCGGCGATGCCGTGAGCGGTGCGGCCCTCGATGCCTACCGCGGCTTCCTGATGGTGCACTTCGGCGAACTCGACGCTAAGCGCGGCTGGGTCAAGCAGCTCCACCTCGGCCCGCTCCGCAATCCCAACTCGCGGGCGCTACGCGAACTCGGCCCTGACACCGGCTTCGACTCGATCGGCGACTTTCCGCAGATTGACGGGCTGGCCGGCTACCTCGACGAGCTCGAATCGCGAGGCCGCCTGCCAAAGACAATCCTCTACAACATCAACCCCCGCGACAATTATCCTTTCGCCGCGCTCAGCGGCAGCTTTCAGGGAGCGGGCATCCGCGGCAAGATCCAATTTGGCAGCGGCTGGTGGTTTCTCGATCAGCTCGACGGGATGCGGTGGCAGATCGACACCCTCTCCCAGCTTGGCCTGCTGGCGAACTTCGTCGGTATGCTTACCGACTCGCGCAGTTTTCTTTCGTATCCACGGCACGAATATTTTCGCCGCCTCCTCTGCTCGATTCTCGGCACGGACGTCGAGGCGGGCCTCCTGCCGGCCGATATGCCGTTACTCAAAGGGCTCGTCCGCGACATCGCCTTCCGCAATGCGGCAGCGTTTTTCGGAATGCCCCCAGGCAACGTATGAATGATGCTGAGCGGCTCAGCAAGCCCGCGGGATGACGCGCCTGCCGGCGCCGCGACAGGCCTCACTGCGCGACCGACTTGCTCCCCTCGGTGGAGCCACCGATCGGCGCTCCTTCCGGCAGTGGCCGACAGGCTGTCGCGATGCCGAGCCGGTACAGTTCCTCGCGCACCTTGCGGAAGCCCTCAAAGCTGTCGGGATAACACCAGAGCGTCACGGTCACGTCGGGCGTGGCATTGGCCAGCAGCGAGCGAAACCGCGACTGGCTCCCCAACGCCACCTCCACCCGCTCGCCGATGCCCGGCCCCAGCGGCCGCACCACCCACTCCCGTGACCGCACGAGTACCTGCCCCCGCGCCTGGTCGATCTTCGTCTCGATCACATAGTCGAGCGTGAAATCCTGCTCCGGCCCGACCGTCTCGATGCGATTGGACATCGAGGCTAGGTCGCCTTGCTGCCGACGCGTCTGCCCCTTGGCGAGTTCGAAGAGCTCGGTGAGCGGAATGTAGGCGATGCGATCACCTTCCAGACGAAAGTGGATCTCTTCACCGGTGACGGTGCGGCCGATCGGCGTGGGATAGGCAAGCACCTCTTTCGTAGTCTGCGGCGCGTGGGCGAGGCCCTGCGCCTCCATTTCCGTCTTCTCGATGTCCGCCTTGAGACGCTGCTTCTGGGCGGCAGCCTCCGCCACCTTCACCCGCTCCTTGTCGGAAGACGCCTTGCGGTGCTCCACCTCGCGGGTCGCGGCTGCCACGGCCGTGGCCAGTTCCACCCGCGCTGCATTGGCCCCGACGGCGGCGAGCGTGATTTGCTCTCCTTGCTCGACGAGCTCCTGCACCTCGTTTTCCGTGATCGCCATGTTCGCCTCGAGGCTTTCGATCTCACGTTCGAGAGCCGCAGCCTGCGAGTTCACGGGAGCCGTCGGCTCGAACACCATCTGTTGGACGCGCCCTCCAATCACCATCACGAGGATGATGAGGATGCCAACGATGTTGGTCACGACATCGAGGAAAGAATCCTGTCCGGCCGATTCGACTTCCTGGGGAACGTAGCGTGGCATGGGTGTACTCCTCGTCGTCGGGAAGCCGTCAGCGGTCTCGACGTCGTGTGCTCGCGGGATGAACGGGAGGCAGTCGGCGGACGGCGTCTTCTTGACCCTTGCGGCGCGTCTCCAGGCCACTGTCAGCCAGCAGCCGCTCGATGTCTTCGCGTCGCGATCGTCCGTCGACCGTCTCGGAGAGCACGAGTTGCGGGTTCCAATACATCCGGTCGCCCGCCAGCCCCCAGCCGGCAACGCGGCGGTGCACGACCTTGACGAGTGGATCGATCGATCCGGCCGTGTCGGGACCGAGCGGAATGCGATCGACGACGGAACGCCCCGCATCGTCATAGACCCGGAGTTCGTCGAAGGAGCACTCGACCTGGATCGGCCGCGTGAGCGGGATGGGGCGATCGGCCGTCGCCAAGCTGGCCCAGTTCTTGCCACGGGCGCCGGCCATCGATCCCGGCGACAGACTGGCCGACATGCCGCTCGCCCCGGTGCCTCCTGCGGCGCCCGAGGGTTGCAGCATTCCGGGCAACTGCGGCCCACCGGTGCCAGCGCTGCCGCCGGCGCCACCAGCCATCGCTTTGCCCGCCGCATCCGCCGCCTGACCGGGTTTGCCCTCGGACTCACCGCCCGGGCTACCCGAAGGACTTCCGCCTGCCATCCCGGGCTGGCCGCCATCGTCGAGGGCCCCACGACCGCCGGGCCCCGTCACAGCTTCGCCACCCTGTGCAAGGGTCGTGCCATCTGCACCAGGAGAGGAACCGAACCGCGAGCCGGGTTCGCTCGGCTGCTCTCCGAATACCGAGCCGCTGCCGGTCCCGCCAAAGGGCCTCGCCGGGGCATTCGGAGCATTGCCATAGCGGTCGCCGACTCCGCCCTGCGGGTCGCCATTGCCTGCACCATTTGCCAAGCCACCAGGTGCAGCGGTGGAGCCCGCTGCCGGTCCCATGCCTTGGCCAAGTCCTGGGCCTCTCCCCGCGCCCTCGCCATTCCCGCCGCCGAAGCCGCCTTCACCATCCCCGCCGCCGATCCCGCGGGCGGCCTGCTGCCGGCTCCAATCGTACTGTCTCTGGTCACCGAGCAGGCTGGGGCCGTCGTTGGAGACCACGCCGCCGCGGGTCGTCGAGGCGCGGTATTGGGTGGTTGGCCGGGCAGGGCGGGTCGAGCGTCGCGACATCAGCCACGCCAGCCGCTCCCGCGACTCCTCGACCGCCCGCTTCTCCACCTCGGCCAAGGCGGGATCGCGAGGAGGAAACTCCAGTGTCCAATCCTCATCGATGAGCTGATAGCCGAAGTCGCTTCCCCACGACTGGATCGCCTCCCGCGCGGAATAGTAGGCCATGACGCCCGACGGTCGAACAAGCAACAACGGATACGGCTGCACTGCCGCCTCGGCGCCGCCCGGCGTGGTGTTGGCGATGTGCTCGCGTGCCGCGCGGAGGGCGCTCGCGAGGGGATTGCCCGGTCCCGCAGGCCCCTCGAAATCGCTGGGAGTAAGCCGAATGCCTTCCGGCTGCAGATAAACGCCCTCGATGGAACACTCGATGTACAGCGGCCGGCGATGGGTGCCGGACGGACCTTCGTAGGCGACGACCGCGTACTTCGCCGGCCGACTTTCGAGGTCACGACGTTTTTCATCGAGTGATTCGCGGGCACTCTTCAGCCGCTGCTCGAGCCGGGCGAGTTCTTCGGCGTCCACTAGCGTCGAGGAATCTGTGCCGGCCAGGGTGGCCGCCTGCCGCTCCATGTCATCGAGCTGATCCGTGAGCGACCGCACGTGCTCCTCGATGCCTGCCAGTTGCAGCCTCGCCTTGGCGAGATCGTCGGCCGTCTTGGCTCGAATCGTCTTCACCTGCTCCAGCCGCCAGACGAGCGAATCCCGGACGAGCGCCAGTTCGGCCTCTTCCTGCTCGCGGGCGCGGATCTGCTCGGCCGTCTCTCCTTGGTGTTGGCTCGCCCGGCTAAAGAGCACGAGCAAGACCAACAGCGCCCCCATCGTGCACAGGAGCACGGCGAGAAAGGGAAACAGCGAGATGGCGGGCCCCTCAGCGGGCCGAAAGCGACTCATGCGGCCTTTCCGCTGAGGCTCATGCCGGACAGGTCTACGGCACGTGGTGCACCCGTCGCTGCAGCACGGGCGGCGAGGAGCTGCGTCGAGGCGGCCAAGGTCGCCAGAACCTCCTCGAAGCGACCGCTGGACGCGAGCGTGGCGAGATTGGCATTGAGCGACTTCTCGAGTGTCGTGAGGTCGCGGGTGGCATGGACGACGTTGGCGAGCAATTCGGTCTGACCGGCGATCTTGGCATGCTGGGCCTCCATGGCCCGCATGGCCGCGGCCAGCGACTCCGCGGCCGCCGCCCAGCGGTCCTCGTGCTCGGCCACCAGGCCGGCCTGGGCCGCAGTCAACGACTCCGTCCACGCGGCGAGCACGGAGTGCAGTGACTTCTCGAGAGAAACCCGCAGCGTGTTGCCCGCGTGGTCGATCACGCCCGCGAGAGCGGCGTTGCCTCCGCCGGCAACCGACTGGAAGCGGCCGGCCAGCGTCTCCCACGCCACCACATCCACATCGGCAAGCAGCGACTGCTCCGAGCGGTCGACGAGAAACTGCATGAACATCAACACCATCGACAACGCCAGCGCGGTTGCCGTGGTATCAAACGCCGTGCCGAGCCCGGCCACGACACCCGAGATGTTTTCGAGCTGGGTCGGGGAGAGGTTGGCGATCGCGACCGTGATGCCGATGACCGTGCCGAGAAATCCCATGATCGGGATCGCCCAGACAATGAACCGCACGAGCCCGTAGCTCCGCGCGGCACGGGCGGCATCGACATCGGAGAGATACTTGAGATGGTCCTCGAGCCCTTCCGCCGTTCCGGTGCGCGACACAAAGTCGAGCGCCTCGCGAAGCCGCCGGACGAGAAACGCCGTCCCGCCCTTCTGCCCCTCCTCCGGCAATGAAGCGAGCAGCGCGGCGGCCTCCATCGGATCCTGGCCGCCATCGGGAATCGGATCGATCTGCTCGATGGCGACTCCACGTCGCTGCCACGCCACATCGAGCCACTTGCCGGAGAGGGCGGCGATGCCGATGAAGAACATCCCGACCTCGACATACTCGATCCAGTGGCCGGCCAGGTAACGAACGAGCGTCGGGTCGGCAATGATTCCGTCGTGGATCAACTTGAAGAAGCCGCAGGCGATCGCCATACCCCACAGGAGCGGCGAGCGAATCAGGCTGGTTGCAAACGCATTGAGTCTCGACACGGCGCGGCTCCTCCAACGGGATGACCAGGTGTTTTGCCCCAGCGCAAACCGCCGGAACACTCTCTGGAATCGGCTCTTCTTGCCCGGCTGGTTGAATCGAAACAATTGGCGAGGTCGACGCGAGCGTTCAGACCACCCTGGAGGCTTTCCCATCAGGCAACTACGCAGTCTGGGCAAGCCAGGGGGGCCGTGCGTGCCGAACGGTCTTGCTGTTTTGGGCATCGGCTGCCTACCGTACCGCCGGCATGTGGCACGCGAAGACCCACTACGGATGCGGTGTGCGAAATACGGCGCGGCCGCTCATGACCGCAGCGGTTGCCGTGGGCGTCGGCGCCTTGGCCCTTGCCGGTCCGCCCGGCCGATCGGGCGAGGACACCGCCGAGCAGATGTGCGTGCGGACGTTCCCGCTCGATGAATCGAGGCATGTCTTGCTGATCGTCGATCCGATCCTGCGGCACGTGGCGATTTACCACGTCGACACCGTGGCGGGCACGCTCACGCTCAAAAGCTCCCGCGACATCTCGGGAGACCTCCGGCTCGGAGATTTCAACGCCCAAGATCCGAAGCCCGCAGCGCTGCGGAAAATGCTGGAAATAAGCACGCCGGCGACTCAGCCACGACCATCCCCCTGAGCGGGTGGATCTGACCATGCGGGTTGCGCCTGACGTGGGCGGGTCGCATAGAATGTGAAACGGGGCAGGCCGACAATGAAAGGGAAGACCCGCTCCCGGGATATGGCGGTAGCATGGCCGGACGTTTTTTATCGCTCGAGGAAGCTGCCCAGCAATTGGGCGTGTCCGTGGACGACGTCCATCGTCTCGTCGATCGGAAAAAGCTCTATCCGATTCGGGATGGCAGCGGACTGAAGTTCAAGGCGGACGATCTCGACCGCTACCTGGTGGAGCAGCAGGAAGAGGCGGGCACCAGTGACGATCTTGTGGCCCTGCCCGAGGCGGCAGAGGCGGCCCCCCTTGAGATCGATGCCGATGCCGAAGACTCGCTCACCCTCGACGTCGAGGCAATGATCGAACTGGAGCCGGCGTCTGTGATCGAGGCCGAGCCAGCCTCGGTGGTGCCCTTCGATGAGCCGCCCTCGGCCATCACCTTCACCGATGATTCCGCAGGAGCCGGGCAGACGAGCAACGTTGAACTCGCGCTCGATCTCGACGAACCTCGCGAGGCGGTGGCAGAAGCCACAGAAGCCACGCCGGCGCCGGTGATCCGGGGCAAGCCGACAGCGGCCGATTCGGTCGCCCTCCTCGAGCCGGACGATGCTGCCGGCTCCGACGCGCTCGTGCTCGCCGACTCGGGCCGGCTTTCACTCGACCGTGATGACCTCGAACTGGAATCGATCATCGCCGCCTCTGCCCCGTCGCTGCCGGCCGCTGGCGAGCCTGTCGACACGGGCACGCTGGCGATCGATCTTGGCGAGCCAATTCTCGGAGACCCGCTCGCGAGTGGTGCACTCGATGGACCGGCCGCATCGCTGCTTGGCGACTCCGATGATGACCTTGTCGTCGGCTCCAGCGTGGTAGGTGGCAAGGTCGGTTCGGCCCTGTCGGATGTGCTCGACAGCGGCGTGCTGATCGAGGAGAAGGCGGTCGAACTCGAAGGCATTCAGACGTGGGACGAGGTAGACCTCGGCATCGAGGAGGAAGAAGAGCAGGGGGGCGGCGAAGCCGGCGGAGAGATCGGCGGAGAGTTTGCCGACGATTTCAACCTCGGTGGCGGGGATGAAAGCGGCTCGATGAACATGCCGGCGGATGAGTCAGAAGCATCCGACCTGTTTCCGTCGGGCATCGATTCCTCCGGACTTTCGGGGCAGAGTTTTGCTGGCAGCACGGGGATGTCAGGGTCACTCGAGTTTCCCGGCGACATGGTGGCGGACATCCGGTTCAGCACCTGGCAGATCTGTGGGCTGGTATGCTGCTCTCTGATTCTGCTGACGGGCGGCATCGTGGCGGTCGATCTGGTGCGGACACTTGGC
>JBIKNV010000483.1:0-2735 GCA_044358475.1 Pirellulales bacterium
CGGGATGTCCTTGAGCGTGAGCGAAAGGAAGAAGAACGCCAGCCCGTAGCCGGCCACGACCATGACGCTGGGCACGAGCTTCGTGAAGCCCTCGGAGGCACGGAGAAAACTGGTGCCGACCACTTCGGCCGCGATCGCGATCATCAGGTACAACCAAGGCATCGCTGACAGGCTCCACAACACGAAAAGATGCCGAATCAGATCCCGCACACGAAGGCACCCCCGATGATACACGAGCAAGGCCGCCCCACCATCGATGGCCGCACCCTCGACGCCATTCTGGCCAATGCCAGCGCCGAGACGCGGGCGACGGTCGGCGTGCTGGGAGAAATCCTGGGACAGCAGCCGGCGTCGGCGCTGTCGCCAACGTCATTCGCGATTCTCCATCTGGGCGTCGACAGCACGCGGCTGGCCAGCACGAAGTATTCGGGCCCCGGCACGTCGCTGGCGATCCTGGGCAACCTGTTGCGGATCGAGATGGAACGGCACGCGCAGGCCGTGGTCATCGGCTCGCCGGGTGACGGCCTGCCCCCCACATGGTCGCAACTCGACCTCGGTCCCGACGAGAAGGTCTCGGTGCCGGGTCGACTGATCGCCTTCTTTCCAGTTGGCACACTCGCCTCCGAGCCTCTCTGCGTGCTCGTGGACGATCGGCCTTGGAACCGGGAGTTCGCCATCCTCTCCTGTTCCGTCGGCAAGCCGGTGGCGGAAGAGGTGCTCAAGCGGTTCTGCGAACGGCTCAAGACCGCGGAAAATCCGCTGCGCGGAAGGGTGCTCGAGGCGACGGTCGTGGAAGGCTGTCTGAAGCTCGGCATCACGCCGGCCTTGGCCAACCCACGCGACGGTCTGATCCTGCCCGCGGAGATCTGGTCGGAAGTGGACGTGTTCCTCGCCGCGGCCACCACGCGCCGGGAGATCATGCGGCGGCTGGGCCTGGGCACCAACCGTGGCATGCTCGTCGCCGGGCCGCCGGGCGTCGGCAAGACCCATCTCGTGCGGGTGATCGCCAGCGAACTGGGAGACCGCTACACGACGATCCTCGCCGATGCCAACGCCATGCGGCACATGATCGCCGAACTCTATGCCTCTTCGGAAACCTTCGGGCCGACGCTCGTCGTGCTCGACGACATCGATCTGGTCCTCGGCCACCGCGATTCCAATGGCGACAACGGGGCGCTGGCCGACTTTCTGGCCACGCTCGACGGCGTGCTCGAACGGGAGGCGATCCTCACGATCGCCACCACGAACGACCCCAAGGCCCTCGACCCCGCCGCCCAGCGGTCGTCGCGGTTCGACATGGTCGTCACCCTGCCGATGCCCGACGAGGCTTCCCGTGCCCGCATCCTCGAGCGGCATCTCGCCCCGCTCGGCCTGACGATCGACTACGACGCCGTGGCACAGTCCCTGGAAGGGGCGACCGGTGCCGACGTCAAGGAGGTGATCCGCCGCGCGGTGCTCGAGCACGGCGAACACTTCACGCAGGCCCAGATCCTCGACATCACGAAGACCGGCCGCTGGCAGGCCGCCGTCAACCGCCGGCGGTATCTGTCGTAGGCACGCAACTCGAGTGCACGGCCGCTACAAGGGGCTGTCGAACGCGTTTTGAAAATGCTCGACGACCGGACGGGAGCCCGCGGCGCCGAACGTGACGGTCACGACGTCGATCCGCACCTGGCAGTCATCGAGTCGGTGGCGGCGGATGTAGGCGGTGGCCAGTTCGGCGATCCGCCGCTGCTTCTGCGGGCCAACGGTTTCAGCCGGATGCCCGTGCGCGGTGTCGCTCCGTGACCGCACCTCGACGAACACCACCGTGCGGCCATCGAGGGCCACCAGATCGATGTCGCCGCGCAACACCCGCTCTCGCCTGCCGACGATCCGATAGCCGAGCCTCCGGAGGAACTGCTCCGCCTCGGCCTCGCCGCGTTCCCCGAGCGCATGCCGTGGATCACGCGATGTCATGGCACCCGCGGAGACTCCGAACACGCCGCAGTTCGTCAGGCCTTGGCAGCGGCCTTCTTGCCGGCCGCCTTCTTCGCCGTCGCCTCGGCGGCGGCGACGTCGTCGCGCTTCTCGCGAAGACGGACCGACTTACCGACGCGATCGCGGAGGTAATACAGCTTGGCACGCCGCGACACGCCCGACCGCTTCACCTCGACCTTGGCGATCTTCGGTGAGTGGATGGGAAACTTCCGCTCGACGCCCTCGCCCGCCACGATCCGGCGGACGGTGAACGTCTCCCGGCTTCCGGACCCGCTCCTGGCGATGACCACGCCATTGAAAATCTGAACTCGCTCCTTCTCGCCTTCGAGAATGCGGGTGTGCACGTCGACGGTATCGCCAATGGCGAACTGGGGCACCTCCGACTTGAGGCTGGAGGCTTCGACCTTGGCGAGGATCTTCTGGCTCACGACGGCTCCTTCAGGAACGGTTGGGGGAAACATTGAATGGGACACGGCGACGGGTCGCGTCGACGGCTTGTTCATGCCGCCACGTGGCGATCCGGCCATGGTCGCCCGACAACAGCACGTCGGGCACGCGCAGGCCGCGAAACTCACGCGGCCGGGTGTATTGGGGGCCTTCCACCAGGCGATCGGCGCCGGAGAAGGAATCCTGCCGGGCACTCTCCTCGTCACCGAGCACACCGGGCAGCAGCCGGGCGACCGCGTCGACGATCACCATCGCCGCCACCTCGCCGCCGGAGAGCACGTAGTCGCCGATGGAGATCTCATCCGGCT
>JBIKNV010000484.1:0-2731 GCA_044358475.1 Pirellulales bacterium
CTTCCGCTGGAGATGCATTGCCTGGGGGCCCAGCTCGACGAGGCTCTGGTCGTGCGCGACACCGGACAACTGGTGGTCAGCCGGCTCGCCTACACTCCCGACGGCGGCGGCTTGGTCGCCCTCGCACGCGCGGCTCCCACGCCCCCGTCTGCAGACGAGATCGCCGCGTCGCAACGTCTCGTGACCGCGTATTACCGCCATCCGCGCTCCACGATCAATTCCACTCGCAATGACATCCTGTCGTTCGTAGCGGGCATCCATCATCGGTATGAGCCTGCGGAACCCGACGCGGCGGCCTGGGAAACATTGTGGTGCGCCTCCCCCGGCAAGCCGGAGCGGGTGGCGATTTCGCAGAACGGTTTGGCACCGCCGCTGGCCGTCAGCCCAAGCGGCAACCGTCTGGCCATGCAGGCCGCTGATGGCGGCATCCGCATCGTCGACGCCCTGAAAGGGCGAAAAGAACAAGTGCTCGAGGGCCACCGCGGTCGGTTGAACACCGTGGCATTCAGCCCCGATGGCAGCCGCCTCGCGGCTCTGGCCACACATGGCTCGCTGGCGCTCTGGGATGCCGACGATGGCACCATTCTGCTGCGAAATGACAACGACCACAACGCGTTGAGGTTCGAGTTCAGCCCGGACAGTCGGAGACTCGCGGTCGTGATGCGCGATGAGAAACAAACCCGCGAGGTGCGGATCCACGATGCCGAGGATGGCCGCACCCTCTCCAGCGTGCACATCCCCCAGGGACAAGGGGAAAGCGACTGGCTGCTCGCGTTCAGCCCAGACGGCAGTCGTATGGCAACCTCCTCGAACGAGCACGATCTCCATGTCTGGGACGTGGGCAGTGGCGACTCCCTCGCAGTCCTGCAGGGCCACACGGCAATGATCTCCGCACTGGCGTTCAGCCCCGATGGCGGACAGATCGTCAGCGGAGCCGCCAACGGCAACATCCGACTCTGGAACGCCGAGACATTCGCCTTCGAGCGGGAGCTGATCGGGCACGACGCCAGCGTCGGCGCGGTCGCTTTCCGGCCCGATGGAGAGACGCTCGCCTCGGGTTCGTGCGACGGCACCGTGCGGATCTGGTCGAGCACCGCGACGGAGCCCCTCACGGTGTTGGCCGGCCTGCGGGGCATGACGGCCGTGGCCTTCAGTCCCGATGGACGCCAGCTGGCAGTGGCACCCGGAGGAGGAGGCGACGTCGAACTCTGGAACCCACGAACGGCCGAGCGGCTGTGCTCGCTCGTCGGAGCGGGGGGCACCGTTGCGCAGCTCGCCTACAGCCCCGATGGCAGACTCGTTGCCGCAGCCCACGAAACGCCGCGAGAAGCCGGCGACATCCGCGTTTGGAAAACCGACACCGGAGAGCAGGTTCAGGCATTCGGCGACCACGGACGGGGAGCGGTCACGGTGGCGTTCAGCCCTGACGGCACACGGCTTTTGACCACGTCGGGCGACGAGATGCTGATGGCCTGGGATGTGCAGACGGGCCGCCGGCTGATGGCGATTCTCTCCCGGCATCAATCGATGCTGTTTCACAGAACCGGCGCCGTGTTCGGACTGGCGGGGAGCCGTGTGGCGTACAAACAGCCACAGCTCTTCGACGGCAGTACGGGTCGCCTCGTGGCGAACCTGACGCCGCAAGGGCAGGTGACCGCTCTGGCGGCGAGTCCCGATGGGCGGATGCTGGCGGCCGGCATGGCCATCGGCAACGTGTATCTCACCGACTTCGCCACCGGCAAGCGCATCGCCGGGCTCTTTGGACACGTGGGCAGCGTTCGGGCCATCGCATTCAGTCCCGACAACACGACGGTGGTGACAGGCTCGCAGGACGGCAGTGTCCGGTTGTGGGATGCCGCTACTGGCAATCCAATCAGGGTCTTCGTCGGCCACGAAGGCGTTGTGGAGCAGGCGATGTTCAGCCCCGACGGCCGCCGTATCATCACGGCCGCAACGGACGGCACGATCCGCATCTGGCATCCAGATCTGGGACAAGAACTCTGTACCCTGCCCGGCCAGCGTGCACTGCCACGGGCGGTTGCCCTGAGTCCCGATGGTACGCGGCTGGTGACAGCGGCCTCCGGCGGGAGCGTGCGGATCTGGGGGCTTTCCAATGCCGACATCACCACGGCGCGGAGAGACGCGGCAGCGGCCCCTGAAGCATCCGTTACCTTGCCGCAGTGACCTCCGCCTCGTCGATCTCCGGGAGCGTCGGCGGTCGCTCCCTGCGCTTTGGCTCCTCGAGCGCGCCGAGAAACGCGGCCAGGTCGGCCAGATCCTGCCGGTTGAGGCCCAGCGGCTTCAGGTGTGGCGACTTCACCGGGAACAGCGGGTCGTTTTTATGGAACCCCTGGCGTTTGAGCGTCACCATACCGGCGTTATACATGTTGAGCACGCCGGCGAGCTCGAACATGCCGGTGTGCATCAGCGGCGCTGTCCCTGTCACGTCCCGCAGCGACGGCGTGCGAAAGCGGCCCATGTCGCTCGCCACCTTGGTGATTCCGTGGCGGCCCAGATCCTCGTTGCTCCTGCCATAAAAGCTCAACCCAAGGTCGTGGAACCGGCCGTCGCTGAGCAATGGTCCGTGATGGCAGTTCATGCAGCGGGCCTCCCGCCGGAACAGGTCGAGACCGAGCAGTTCGACGTCCGAGAGGGCCGCGGCATCACCCCGCAGGAAGACATCGAACCGCGACCGGCCTCCCACGACGGTTCTTTCGAAACAGGCTACCGC
>JBIKNV010000485.1:0-2730 GCA_044358475.1 Pirellulales bacterium
GCTGGCGGGTCGGCTGGGTGGCAGGGCGGTGGCGGCACGCAAGGTGCAAGTGCCCTTGGCTCGTTGCAATAGTGGAGCGGTTCCGGGCCGGCGATCCAGTCGAGTGGCGAGTCGGTGCGGGGCGGCAGGAGTGACGCAAAAATCGTTTCGACATTTTGGCCCGTCGCCGCGGGGTCGGTGATTGGTGAGCCAGCCAGAGGGTCGGCGGGAATGGGTTCGACGCGGTAGTCGGGCTCTTGGCACCGCGCGGCCGCTGTCACCAACAGTGACGCAGTTGCCATGCTCCAGGCTGCATGCTGCACGGCAATCATTAGCCGTCTCATGGTTTGGACTCCGTCGATTGCTTGCTCATTCAGTTTCTGGTGACGCGGCTCGGGGTTGCCCGAGTCACATCGCCGGACGTTCGCGGCGGCCATCCTGGCCACCGCTCTCTCGATGCTGGCTGCGCTCTCGGCATCCATGCCTTCGCTTGCCAGCAACGCCGGCTCCGTGGCACGGGCAACCCCGAGCTGAATCCATTGAAAGCATGAATCTTCTGTGGATGGTTCTTTGGGAGTGGATCAAGGGGCGGGGAGTTGGAACGCGCCAGGGGCTTGGTTGGGTTGAGCGGGGAGGTTGGGGTCGCGGCCGATGCGTTGGGCTTCGTCGCGGAGTTCGGCGCGGGGGTCGTCGGGGCGGGCGGCCGGGGCGTCATTGCGAGGTGGAAATTCTTCCAGCTGGAGCAGGTCGGCGATCTGGACGGCGCCGTTCCACCGTTCGGCCTGAGCCTCGACAAAGGCGAGTTCGGTCTGCGTGAGGATCCGTTGGGCTTCGAGCAGGTTGAGGAAGGTGACCTCGCCGCGGGCGTAGAGCTGCTGCGTGACCTGCAGGGTCTCACGGGCCTTGGGGAGAATAAACTCCTCATACCAGTTCACCAGCCGCTGTGCCTGCCGATAGATGTTGATGACCTGGGCTGTCTGGGTGGCCAAGTCGATCTCCACCTCGCGCAACGTGGCCCGCGACGTGGCGATGTCGGCCCGGGCCGAACGGATGTTGCCCTGATTGCGGTCAAAGAGTGGCACCTCCAGCATCACCTGCACGAGGCCCTGATCCTGCGGCGGGTAGTCGACCTGCCGTTGGTAGCCGCCCATGAGGTTCACGTTCGGGATCGGCTCAACCACGGCCCGCTCCAGCATCCATTGGGCCTGGGCGATGCCCGCCTCGGCGGCTCGCGGCTTGGCGTTGCGGAAGGCCACGGCTTCCTGAAGCTGCTTGAGATCAAAATTGGGAAGCACCTGAAACAGGTCGGCCTCGATTCCGCCGACGTCGGCCTTCGGCAGGCCGACCGCCGCGGCCAGTTCCCGGCGGCCTGTTTCGATAAAGACCGAGGCATTGATCAGCCGCACCTCGGCGCGATCCTTCTCGATGCTCCAGAAGAGCACATCGGCCTTCGTCACCTCACCCGCCTTGGCGAGCTCGGCTCCAATGTCGTACGACCGCTTGGCGATGTCGAGCAGAAGCTTGAAGATCTCGGCACGTCGCTGGGATACCAGCAACGCATAAAACGAGCCACGGACGCCGGTGAGGACGTCGAACCGCGCCCGGATCAGTTCGTACTCGGCCATCTGCACCTGGCGGAGCGCCGCCTGCTGGGCGAGCCGAAGTTTGCCTGCAGTGACGATGTCTTGGGCGACATACCCATTCCACTGGCTGTCGGCCCCGGCCATCTGCGGTGACGAACCCGCGATGACGGGATTGGGATAGAGGCGGGCCTGCACGGCCTTGCCCCGCGCCGCCTCGACCAACGCCCGCGCATGCCGTAGCCGCGGATGGCTGCGTTCAGCCAAGGCGACAAACTCCTCGAGTGACCGGGGCGTGGGGCCATGGACCGAATCGAAGCGGCCCGGCTCTGGGAGCGGCACGATGGCATCCGGGACAGCGCCCAGCGACACGCCGGGTTCAAGGATCTCCAGCGGCCGCGCATTCTCTCGCCAGTCGGCAGCAGGTGCGAGCGTGGCCGTCGCCAACCAGACGACAGCGGCTACACACCTCCGCGTACCGATCGCTCCACTGCACAGCGAGATGAGCCTGGCCACCGGTTTATTTCCGAGGTGCGGAACCAACTTCCGCACACTCTAGAGATCGGCAGCGCCGTCTTGCCAAATCAGCAAAACAGGCACGACTCGCCCCTGCCTCCCAGCTTGTCTCGTTTGTCAGGCGAGGTCGCGGTCTTGGAAGAGGACGAGCGCGATCAGGAGGGCGACGGTCGCGTACAGGCCGGCATAGAGGGCCGCCCAGCCGAGGTAGCCCCACGGCACCGGCACGCCCCCGATCACGGCCGCCTCGATCGTGAAGTGCTCGAGCACCGGCAGGAGCGTGGCGAACAGCTGCCCCACGAACCGGACGATAGCAAACTTGCCCACGCTCGATTGCACGATCAGTGGCACGAGGTGGCCAAGCGCGTAGATCGTGAAGCAGATGATGAGGTTGGGCACCATGCTGAGCCGAGTCGAGACGGCGAGGCTGACGGCGGCCAGGAGGATCGTTTCGAGGAATGACAGCACGAGGCCCGGTACGACCGTGATCATCTCGTTGGCGCAGTCGCTCCAGAGCGGATCGGTCTTCGAACTCTCCCGGGCGTCGTAAATCACCTTGAGGCTCGTGGTCGAGAGGAGAATGGTGCCGAGAATCAGGAAGACGAGCGCGGCCACCATGACGAGCCCGGCATACTTCCCGATCACGAACTGCCAC
>JBIKNV010000487.1:0-2728 GCA_044358475.1 Pirellulales bacterium
GGGACCCCGAAAGGTCCGCGTGGGCTACGTGCAGGAGTCGCCGCTCTGGAAGACGAGCTACCGGCTCATGCTCGGCGACAACGCGGCGGGCCCGGAGGCGAAGGCGGCGCTGCAGGGCTGGGCAATCGTGGAGAATACGACCGACCACGATTGGAAGAACGTGCGGATGTCGCTCGTCAGCGGCAGGCCGATCTCATTTGCGATGGACCTCTACCGGCCGCTCTACGTGCCGCGGCCGGTGGTGCGGCCGGAGCTCTATGCATCGTTGCTGCCGCAGGTCTACGGCCAGAACATTGCCGATGAGCAGTCGGAGTTCGCCGGCGCGGCCAACGGCATGGCGGAGCGAGGTCGCGAACTGGCGAAGGGGCAGCTGGCCCAGGATCGGAAGGCTGGGGCGGCGGCGCCGGCAGCGCCCGGGCGAAGGGCTGAATTGCAGGGGGTGTCGGACAGGGATGCGGTCCTGCGGGCAAGGGAGGCGGAGGTGCTTGGATTCAGCACGAACCTGCAGAGTCTGGCCGCAGGGGCCTCGCTCGGCGAACTCTTCCGCTACGAGATCGCCACGCCCGTGACGATCGCACGCCAGCGGTCGGCGATGCTGCCAATCGTGGCCGATCGCATCACGGCCGAGCGGGTGGCGATCTACGACGAGCGGGTGCTGGCGAAGCATCCGCTGTCGGGCGTGCGCATCAAGAACACGACCGCACTCAACCTCATGCAGGGGCCGGTCACTGTCTACGATGAGGGGGGCTACTGCGGCGACGCGCGGATCGAGGACATGGCCCCCGGGAGCGAACGCTTGCTGAGCTACGCGGTCGATCTCGACGTGGAGGTGGTGCCGCGGACCGAGCCCAGACCAGACGAGATCGTCAGCGTGCGGCTCGTGAAGGGCACGCTGATTGCCTCGCGTCGGCTGGCACGGTTGCGGAAGCTCGAGGTGAAGAATTCGGGCGACAAGCCAGTGAAGCTGCTCGTCGAACACCCGATCGAGCCGGGCTGGAAGCTCGTCGGGCCCCAGAAAGCCGACGAGACCACGCGTGACCGGTATCGCTTCGCCGTCGCGGCGGAGCCGGGCAAGCCTGCGACGGTCGAGATCGGTGAGGAGATGCCTGTCGAGCAGGTGCACGCGATCATGAACCTCGACGACAATGCCATCATGCTCTACTCGCGGGCTCGGGGAACGAGCCCGGCCGTGAAGGAGTCGCTCGCCGAGGTGATTCGCCGCAAGCAGGAGATCGAGCGGATTGCGCGGGAAAAAACGGAGCGTGAGCAGGAGATCAACGCCATCGGACAGGAGCAGGCCAGGATCCGCGAAAACATGAGCCGCCTGGAACGGACGAGCGACCTCTACACCCGCTACGTGCAGAAGTTCTCACAGCAGGAGACCCGCGTGGAAACCCTGCGGGAGGAGATCGCCCAGCGGCAGGCGCAGGAACAGCAGGCTCGGCAGGCGTTCGACACGTATCTGCTGCAGGTGGACGTGAAGTAGGCCTGCGGTTCGGGCAGTCGCGGAGCGGAAGGTCGTTGTGCGCGATCACTTCGCCGGGGCTGCGTCTGCCGGAAGCAGGTCGCCCAGCAGCAGGATCGCCGACGCATACCAGGCATTTTCCGCGTACTTGGTGGGATTCTTTTCGAGGTCCGGGCGATTGTGTTCGAAGAGGATCTTCGCCTTGTCGGGGGCTTCCGCTTCGAGCCGGAGCGTGACCCGGTGCGTGCCTGCCGGCTGGCTGCCGGTGTTGAGCGTGCCGATCCGCCAATAGGTGGAGTAAGGGTCGATCCGCGGCACGTTCTTGGCCGCCGCATCATCGACCTGGACCGACACGATGCCTTCGCCCGGTCCCAAGAGGTCGTAGACCGCCAGCCGCGTGCCGGCGTAGGCCACCACCAGTTCCGCGCCGGGCTTCTCCGCCTTCCAGAGCACCGGCATCCGCGTGGCGAAAGACTTGGCCCGTTCGTCGTCGGACGGGGTGACCCGCTTCCAGTCGCCGCGGAGCATCGACTGCTCGATCGGGATCAGCTTGGCCTTCTCCCAGTTGTCGGCGCGGTGCGGTTCGGGCAGTCGATGCGGTGCGGCGGTCGTCGATGTGGCCTGGATGGTGGCAAGGGATCGTGCCAGCACATCGGCGTAGAGCCGGTGCCCGGTCTCCACGTGGGGGTGAACGCCATCGGTCGAAAACAGCAGCGGCGTGGCGGTGGCGTCGAGCTTCTCGGGCTTTTCCCCCTTGAAGACGAGCGAGCCGTCGGCGATGCGGCGATTGACCTCGACGCCGTAGTGCACCGAGGGAATCGCGTAGTGGTCGGCGACGGCCTCCATGGTCGATGCCGCGCGGGGGAAGACGCCCTTGGCGAGATCGGCGAGCAGCGGTTCGGAGACGGTGTAGACGAAGCAGATGTCGGTGGCGGCGTCGGCCCGCAGGATCTGCCGCACGATCCCCTCCATGGTGGCCAGGATCTGCTCAGGCGGTGCGCCGGCGTCGTTCACGGCGAACTCGACGAACACAAGGTCGGGCTTGTGGGCGATCACGTCGTGGCCGACGCGAAAAGCCCCGAGGTCGGAGCCCGTGCCGCCGATCGCGGCGCTGATCTCGCTGAAGGTTGCCGTCGGAAATTCCTTCTTCAGCCGGTCGAGTGAGAAGACTCGCCAGCCCGGCGCGGCGGTGATGCTGCCGCCCAGATAGGCGACGCGGACATCGCCGCCGGCCTTCGCCTTGGCGAAGAAGTTGGGCAGCCC
>JBIKNV010000488.1:0-2727 GCA_044358475.1 Pirellulales bacterium
TGGGCACGATCACTTCTGCCGCCGCCGCCGCCGCCGCTGGTCAGGCCATTCCGACGAGCAGCGGTGAGATCACCGTCGCCGACGTCCTCTGCGCGACCGGTGTGCATGGCCCGGGAGCTGCGGAGCGGTATTGGCACCACCAATGGGCCGTGATCCTCATCACCCGCGGCGGCTATCGCGTCGGTGTTGATTCGCGGCAGGCCTTCGACGCCGAGGCGGGCGACCTCGTGATCATGCGGCCCGAGACCGACCACGCGTGGACCACTGTCGGCCACCCGCGCGGCGAGCGGGAGGGAGTGGCGGCATCGTTCGTCTTGCTGCGGCCACCGCCACGGATCGAACTCTTGCTCCTGCGGTATCGCGAGATCCGCCCCCACTATGCCCTGCAACAGATCGGAATGGGCCCGGCCTGGCGGCGGATCGTCGCCTGCTTCCGACACATCCGGCGACTTGGCGACTCGAGCAATGCTTTGCGGGCAGAGCTGCAGATCAACCTCCTGGAGCAGGCACTGCTCTGGGCAGCGGCCGTCGAACGGGAGGCCGCCGATCCGGTCGATTCCCGTGTTCGGCGGGCGATCGAATACATGGGCGGCCATCTGGCGGAAACCGTCACGATCGAGGATCTGTGCCGCGCGGCCGGCACGTCGCGGTCACAGCTGGCGGCCATCTTCGCGCCGGCAACGGGCTTCACGCCGATGCGGTATCTCGAAAAGCTGCGGCTCGAACGGGCGATGCAGCTGTTGCGGATGACCTCTCGCACGGTCGACTCGATCGCAGCCGAGATCGGCTTCTGCGACGCCAAGCATTTCGCGAGGCGTTTCCGTACACTCACGGGTGTGTCGCCCAGGCACTTCCGCGAGCAATCGAAAGCGGAACCAGATGTCGAATCTTCATTCCGCGATTAGGCGTCCTTTTCCCCCGTCAAGAAATTCTTGTGCATCGGTGATGCTCACGAGGCCTGCTCTCACGATGACAACAAGACGCCCGGCTGGCCTAAGAATCGCTGGAGTGGCACTCATTCTCGTGGCGTCTGCCGCCGGGCCGTCGCCGCATGCCGAACCGCCGGCTCCCGTTCCCGTGATCTTCGATACCGACATGTGCGAAGACTGCGATGACGTTGCAGCGCTGGCAATGCTGCACGCCCTCGAGTCGCGTGGGCGGTGTCGGCTGCTGGCGGTCACGGTGACGGCCGATCATCCGCTGGCGGCGCCGTTTGTCGATTGCGTCAACACGTTCTACGGCCGCCCGGACATTCCCATCGGCGTCGTCCGGCCGGGGGGCGTTAAGCCGCCGAGTCGCTATCTCAACCTGGCTGCCCAGAAGACAGAAGCCGGATTGCGCTATCCACACGACCTGCTCGACAGCAAAGACGCTCCCGATGCGGTAACCCTCATTCGAAAGACGCTCGCGGCAGCCGGGGATGGATCCGTGGTGATCATCCAGGCGGGATTCTCGACGAACCTCGCCCGACTCCTCGACAGTCCGGCGGATGCAGCGAGTCGGCTACCGGGCGTGGAGCTGGTCGCGAAGAAGGTGCGGTTGCTCGAACTCATGGCCGGCGCGTTCGAGCCGATCGAAGGCAACGCGGCCTACGCGGAATACAACGTCATCCGCGACCGGGCAGCAGCGGCCGTAATCGCCGCCCGCTGGCCGACGGAGGCCGTGTGGAGCGGATTTGAAATCGGCGCGGCGCTGCCCTATCCGAGCCAGAGCATCCTCGAGGATTATCGCGTAGCGGCTCATCATCCCGTCGCGGCAGCGTACCGGCTCGTCTCCCCACCGCCGCAGGACCGTCCGAGCTGGGATCTCACGAGCGTGATCGACGCCGTCCTCGGCGACCGTGGCTACTTTGAACGTTCGCCGCCAGGGAAGGTGACCGTGACGGATCAGGGAGCCACGGTCTTCGCGCCCGATGCCACCGGTAAGCACCGCTACCTCATTCTCCGCGATGGCTCGGCGCGGGCTCGCGTGATCGAGGCGCTCGTGCAACTCGCCAGTCAGCCGGCTAGCCGGTGATCCAGTCGCGGTATGTTCCCGGCAGCCGGCATTGCTTGGTCATCGAGCGGGGAGGCTTGCCTCGATCAGCCGATCCGCCACCATCTTCAAGCCCGCGTAGCCCCAGTGGTTCTGGTCGCGGAGCGGAATCCCTGTCGTGTCCACCGATGCCACACCGGGAACTTCAGCCGCCAGCATCCGTATCCGGCGATTGATCTCCGGATAGCCCATCGCCTGAAACTCCGTCAGCACGATACGGGCGCCCGGCAGTTGCCGCGGGATGCAACGCAGGTGATCCGCCATCTGCGACTGCCACACATCCCCCGGCGTGCCGGCGATGGCATCGTTGATCCCCAGGCTCATCCAGACCACCCACTGCGGCTCGCACTGCAACTGCTTGCGAGCGGCGTCGGTGCGTGCGACGAACTCCTTCCAGTAGCCAGTGGCGGCATCGGGCTGCCACTCGGCGATTTTCGATCCGCCATGGCCGGTTTTCACGAGGTAGACGTGCGAATGCCCCGGGAAGCGGCCCTTCGCGGCGGCATTGGCCAACTGGTTTTCCAGACCGTGGCACGTGTCCTCGTAATCTTCCAGCCGCGTGTGCCTGCGCAGATTGTTGTGGCCGAGGTGAAGGGGCACGAACCGACGGTCGGCTGCCTGCAGATCAAGGACGAGCAGCGCCTGCCGCGGGGCCCGCTCATCGGGAGTCGCGTCGGCGTTAAGCCCCAGCCC
>JBIKNV010000489.1:0-2724 GCA_044358475.1 Pirellulales bacterium
CACCGGCACCCAGACCTACGGTGCCCTGATGACCCTCGACGCGGCGCTGGTCACCTTGGCCGGCTCGACGGTCACGCTCAACGGCGTGGACGGCGACACCAACTCCCTGAAGGTCACCGGCAACGCGGACATCCAGGGTGCAATCGCCGACGTCACGACGGTCGAGGTCACCGGCACCTCGAATGTCGCCGCCGACGTGACGAGCACCGGCACCCAGACCTACGGCGGCCTCGTCACACTCGCCACCGACGTCACCCTCACCGCCTCGACCGGCGTGTTTACAACGGGTGTCGACGGTGCGAGCAATGACCTCACGCTCGATTTCAGCGGCGTGGCCGCCATCGACGGTGCGACGTTCCAGAACATCAAGAACCTCGCCAGCTCGAATACCGCGACCGGCACGACGACCCTTACCGGGCCACTGACCACCTCCGGCACGCAGACCTACGCGAATGCTGTGACGCTCTTGGGCGCCACGACACTCGATGGAGCGGGCATCACGTTCAATGACACGCTGGACGGAGCCCAGACGCTTGCCATCAATGACTCCGGGACGACCACGTTTGCGGCTCCTGTCGGTGGCACGACGGCTCTCACGAGCCTCTCGACCGGCTCTAGCGGAACGACCGTGATCAATGGCGGCTCGGTGAAGACCACGGGCATCCAGACCTACAACGACGCCGTCACGCTCGGCGCCGCCACCGCGATCACGACAACGAATTCCACGGTCACGTTCGCGAACACGTTGAACGGCACGACCGCCGGCACCGAGACGCTCGGCATCACCGCCGGCTTGGGCAACGTCGTCTTCGGCGACGCAGTCGGCGGAGGCACCCGCTTGGGCGCGATCACGATCACGAGTGCCGCCAACCTCTCGGCCGCCGCGATCACCGCGTCGAGCCTGGCCCACACGGCGGGTACGGGTACCGCGACCTTCAATGGGGCTCAGAACTACGACACGGCGACGGGCCTGGACGTAAAGTCGGCCGTTGTCGCCTTGAATGCCGGCGTCACCACGACCAACTCCGGCATCGTGTCGCTCGAGGCCACCGCGGGCGCCCTCACGATTGGTGCGGCGGGTGACATCGTGGCCGACGGGGCCGTCACGCTCACCGGCTCTTCCGGCATCAGCACGGCCGGCGACGTCACGACGACCAACGACAACGTGCAGTTCGCTTCCGCCACCACCCTCACCGGCCCCGTCGCGATCAATACGGGATCCGGTGCCGGCGACATTTCCTTCGCGAGAACGCTCGACGGGCGCCAGCGGATGACGCTTGCAGCCGGAACGGGTGTGGTCGCCTTCACCGGTGCCGTCGGCGATACGACGGCCCTCGGCGGCTTGGCGATCACCTCTGCTGCGAGCGTGACGGCCTCCGACGTCGTCAAGCTCGACGGCACAGGCTTCAGTGCGGTCGACGGGCTCACCTTCGGTGCCGGTGTGAACAATGTTTCGATCACGAAGTCCGGAAGCACGGTGAGCGGGTTCACCGGCTCGACGAATGCCGGCATTCGTTTTCTGGGAGGCTCGACCAGTAGCACGCTCGGTGGTTTCACGCTCAGCGGAAATCGAGTTGGCTTCGCGGCGAATTCAGGCTCCTATGCAGGCACAACGTTCCGTGACTCACAGGTCTTCTCGAGCTCAAGTAACGGTGTGTCGCTCAACAGCGGTGTCTCGTCGCTCTCGATCGAGAACGTCCGCAGTTCTGGTAATGCCGGCAGCGGCATCTCGCTGGGAGCCACGACCGGGGTCACACTAAGCAATCTGGCCGTCGGCGTGAATGCCGCGGGCAATGCCGCTCAGCCCAACACCGTGTATGGCATCTTGCTCAGCGGTGCGACAAACAGCGTGATCTCGAACGTCGTCTCCTCTGGCAACACCCGTGATGGCGTCTATATCCAATCCGGCTCGACGGGTACCACGATCACGGGAGGCTTCTTCGGCACCGATGCCACGGGTACGGTTGCCATCGCCAATGTTCAAAGCGGAATCGTCGTGCTCAACAGCGACAACACGACGATCACGGGCGTGAGCGCGTCTCACAATACCGCACAGGGCGTGTTTCTCAGAGGCACATCGACGGGCACCACGATCACATCCAGCGTGCTGAACGGCAACAAGGTGAACGGCGTCCTTCTCAATAACAGCGTCGCCAACACGTCGATCACAAACAATTTCATAGGTCTATCGCCAACGGGCACCGCAGTCCCGAACACAGCAAGCGGTATTCAGATCTCGACGACGGGGGCGGGGGTCACGGTCACGGGAAACAACGTCTCCAACAACGGGACGTTTGGAATTTATGTCACACAATCGAACGGCGGAATGATCGGTGGGGCAGCCGCGCTGGGAAATACCGTCAACCGCAACGGTGTCCACGGGATCCGCATGAATGCAGTTGTCGGCACACTGGCCTCTCCGCTCGTCATTTCCGGAAACACTGTGACACGCAACGCGTTCGGCATGAGCGCATATGGGACGAGTGGCCTTGTGATCCAAAACGGAATCTCTTCCAACAATACTAACGCGGGGCTGTATCTCGAGGGAGCGTTCACTGACACCACCATCGGCGGGCTTACGATGCGAGGCAACGAGGTCGGCATCCGGATGGCCCGCGCGACGAACGTCAGTGTCGATGGAACCGCTGCTGCTATCCGCATCGAGGCGAGCAGGTCCTACGGGGTGCTGATAAGCGGCACGTCGACCGGGTCGAGTGTGAAGGG
>JBIKNV010000490.1:0-2722 GCA_044358475.1 Pirellulales bacterium
GACCTTCCAGCCGTTGACGAGCATCGTGTACATGTTGACCGGCGGATTGGTGAGCGTGCTGCCCGACGAACCCACCATCTCGGCCACGAACTCGTCGAGCGGCCTGCCGGCCCGCATCTGCTTCCGCACCCACGCGTCGAAACCGGTGGCGGCCTTCTCATGGTTGCCCATGAAGGCGTGCGGTCCAGCCACGATCCTCAGATGCTCGGCCCAGATGGTCGCCCAGAGATCCGCGAAGGCGTCGGCGGCGAGCAGTTCGTCGATCTTTCTCGCCCGCTTGTTCGCAGCCGTATCGGCCATGAAGGCGTGGTATTCCTCGACGGTGGGCGGCCGGGACGCGAGGTCGAGCGTGACCCGCCGGAGAAACGTCTCGTCGTCGCAGAGTTCCGAGGGCGCGATGCGGAGCTTCTCGAGGCGGTCGAAGACGATCGTGTCGATGAAGTTGTTGGCCGGCGGATTCGGCCAGACGAATTTCTCCGTCCCGCCCTCGGCCGCGTCGGGCAGCACGATCACCTCGGCACCAATCGTGAACCGGCTGTATCGGGCGAAGACGTTGGTGTCGCCCGGCGCGACCGCCGTCACCTTTCCGTCGGCGTCGATCGAGGCGACCGCGGGGTTGTTCGAGAAAAAGCGTGCGAGGTGCGTGACATCCCGCGAGCTGCCATCGCTGAACCGGGCCGTGACACGAGCCGCGCCATGGCCGCCGGTCTTGTTGAAGACCACGCTCTCCTTCGGCAGCGAGATGCCGACGACGTCGGCGATGGCACCGGCATCGTTCGGCGCGCCCGCCTCGATCCACCGCAGGAGCGTCTTGTAGAGATCGCTGTCGCGATCGAAGAGCTTGCCGCCGGTGTGCGGCACGCCTCCGATGGCCTTGAGCAACAGGAGGCTCTGTTCGGGCACCGCCATGTTCACCCGTCGGCCGGGAATGTCCTCGACGATCCTGGCGTAGTCGCCCTTGGGATCGTAGCCGAAGAGAGAGAGCATGAAGCCATCCTTGCCGCGGGCCGACCCGTGGCAGGTGCCGGCGTTGCATCCGCCGCGGAACAAGACCGGCATGACGTCCTGCCGGAAGCTCGGCACGGCGGACTGGCTGGCCGACTCGTCAGCGGCGCAGGCCGTCGTCGCCGCCCCTGCGAGCACGCTCGCCATCGTCGTCGCAGCCACCATGATCGCCGGGGCGATCGACCGATGCCGTGCAGCCATGATGCTTCTCCTGGGAACCGCCATCAGGCCACGATGTTCGTGATCAGGTGGCCGTCCTTGATGATCTCGATCGGACGCGTGCCGAACGCCACCAGCTCCTTGTCGGCGTCGATGCCGAGCTGGTGATAGACGGTGTAGAGCATGTCCTCGAGCGTCACGCCGTCGCTGGCCGGCTCGGCCCCCGTCGCGTCGCTCACGCCGTGGATCACGCCCCTCTTGATGCCGCCGCCGGCCAAGAGCATCGAATAGCACCTTGCCCAGTGGTCGCGGCCGGCCGACGCATTGATCAGCGGCGTGCGGCCGAACTCGCTCGTCACCCAGACCAGCGTCGTGTCGAGCATGCCCCGCTGATCGAGGTCGGTGATGAGCCCGGAGATCGCATGGTCGAGCGGCGCCATCTGGTCGAGGCAATTCTTGCGGACGTCGGCATGGGAATCCCAGGCGCCGTAGGTGACCGTCACGAAACGCGTACCCGCCTCGACGAGTCGGCGGGCGAGGATGAGCCGCTCAGCGAGCCCCTTCTTGTGATACTTCAGGTCGGGTGCGATCACCGATCCCGTCGTGTCGCGGCCGTAGAGTTGGAAGGTCTCCTCCGGTTCGCCGTCGAAGGTAAAGGCTTTCTGGGCGTGCTCGGAGGTGAGCAGCGTGTAGGAACGCTTGTAGAAGTCGTCCATCGTGTCGAGCGTGGCCGGATCGTTCTCCGCCGCGCGGATGTGATCCCCGACGATGTCGCGGAGCGCCTGGCGGCGGTCGAACCGCTCCCGCGTGACTCCCTTGGGAATCGAGAAGTCGCGGACCGCGAAGCCTGCCTGCCCGGGATCGGCGTTCAGCTCGAAGGCACCGTAGGTGCTGCTCAGGAACCCGGTGCCCGCGCCCGATCCATCCTGGGCCGGGATGGCGATGTAAGGGGGCAGTTCACCGCGGCCGCCAAGTTCGTGGGAGACGATCGAACCCATGTTGGGATAGTCGATCACCGCCGTGGGCGGGTAGCCCTTGTAGAGGTGGTAGGTGGCCAGCCCGTGGTCGGGGATCTTGCCCACCACGGTCCGCACGACCGTCAGCTTGTCGGCGATGGCCGCCGTCTTGGGAAGGTTGTCGCTGAACACCTCGCCGGTCTTCGTCTTCACCACGCCGAACGAGCCCCGGCATTCGACCGGCGCCTCGGGCTTGGGGTCGAACGACTCGTGCTGCGGCACGCCGCCCGGAAGGTTCAGTTGGATCACGCTCAGGGCGCGGGCTGGCCGCTTCGCCGAACTGCCGGCCTCGGCCGAGAAGGCCCCCGTGTCCTTCGATTCACCACGGGCCTCGAGCCGTAGGAAATCGGCGAGCGAGAGACCGAGACCACCGAGCGTGCCGATCTGCATGGCCTGGCGGCGGGAGGAGAGGGCCCGGAAACCGGCACAGCCCAGATCGTTCCGTGATGCAGGCGATCGACGCGCGTGACCTCGCATGGTGATGCTCCAGAAAGCAATGGGAGGATCGTTCAACACCCGATCGTCTTGCCATTATGCCACTG
>JBIKNV010000491.1:0-2719 GCA_044358475.1 Pirellulales bacterium
CGACTGTCCCGAGACGTCCTCGGCAAACCCGGGCGCCTCCTCGAACGTCCAGTAGCCGACGACCTTGCCACCGGAGCCGCGTTCCCAGAGCAGTTCGCCACGGGCCAGCGCGCCCACCGACAGCCGCACATCATCGATCAAGCCGTCCCAGACGCTCCGTCCGCCATCCGTCTTCGCGTCGGTTTTCGTGTCCCGTCCACCGATCGCAAACTCGCATGCCGCCGAGTGCGTGCCGTCGAAGGTGTGCTCGACCCGCTTCACGATCAGCGGGGCGTCGTTGTCGGAGAGATCCTTGACGTAGAAAGTTACGCTCCGGTCAGATGGATCCGAGACGTTCACGCTGGCGGCGACGTAGTAGGGCCGCTGCAGTTCGAGATGGATGCCGGAGGGCACAACGGCATAGTCGCCTGACTCGCCGGAGCCGGCGCGGGCGAGCTGGATGATGAGGTTGCGCGGCCGGTATTTCGACTTCTCGCTCGTCACGCCGAAGGACCAGCCGGGCTGTTTGGGATTGCCGGTCCACTGGGAGGCGATGGTGCGGACCGTGGCGTCGGCGAACAGTGACTGCAGCATCACGTGGGCCTCGATCGTGAAGTCGGCACTGGGGAAGGGGCCAGGCGGAGTCGCGACCGACCCCTTTGGCGGACTCTCGAGCCCGCTGCCACGGACGGTCATGACGGCCGCCGGCATCGCCGGATCGATCACGGCCGCCCGGCCTTCCCGCTGGGGCATCCGCTGCGTCAGAGACATCGAGAGCGTCGAGGATCCGTCGTCGAGCCGGCCTCGCTGCTCCGCCAGAAACCGGGTGGCTGCCTCGAGCCGGCCTGCTGTCGGCTCACGGCCGGTGATCCGACGGATCGCCTCCGCAGCGAGGAGCCGATCATCGGCGATGTTGGCCCGGTCGAGGGCGAGTGCCAGCGAACGGGCGCGGGTGAGCATCCAATCGCCATTGATGAGGAACAGCGATTGCATCGGCGTGGTTGTGGTGTTGCGTTGGGCGCAACTGCTGTAGCCGTCGGGTGAGTCGAAGGCATCGCACAGGGCGTCGCGGGTGTTTCGCAGCACGGTTGTGTAGATGCCGCGACGAGGCTTCGTCGGGGGCACGCTCGGGCCACCCGCCGTCGCATCGAGGTCGCCTGAGACTGCCAAGGCTGCATCGCGAACCTGCTCGGCATCGAGCCGCCGGCAGTCAAACCTCCAGAAGAGGGCGTTGTGCGGGTCGGAGGCCGCCGCCGCCGAACTGGCTGTGCCCGGATGGACTCCGCGGCGATAGGCGGCGGTCGAGACGATCAGTCGCTGGACATGCTTGATACTCCAGCCGTTGGCGACACACTCGGCGGCCAGCCAGTCGAGCAGTTCGGGGTGGCTCGGCGGGCCTCCGAGCTGGCCGAAGTCGCTCGTGTTCGGAGCCAGTCCGCGGCCGAAATGCCACTGCCAGAGCCTGTTGACGAGCACCCGGGCCGTGAGTGGGTTTTCGGGAGAGGCGATCCAGCGGGCCAGTGCGGAGCGACGGCCTGTGGAGCTGCCGTCGTGGGCGGGAACGATCTCGGCGAGTTCTCCACCGAGCACGGTGGGAGTGCGCGGCTCGACGGGGGTGGTGTCGCTCGCCCCGGCCATGGTGATCGGCGGGGCGACCGCTCCGATATCGCCGACCGTCAGCGTTGTTGGAGCCGGCTCGGGCTTATCGGCGCGGTGCGATTGCTCGAAGTCGGCGAGTTCCTTGGCGATCGTCTCGTAGCGGGTTCGCTCCTCGTCCGGGAGACCGGCCGGAGTGAACGTCAGCTGCCGCTTCGCGAACTGGGACAGCTGCTCCTCCCGGGGCGTCCGCTCCTCCTGCGGCTTGAAGAGGATCGCCTGGATCTCGGGCGGGAAGCGGTTGGCGGGCAGCCTGCCAGCCCAGGCCTTCGCCGTTCGGGCGGACCGCTCGATCTCCCGGAGCTGGCCCCGCAGTTCGGCGACCTTCGCGGCATACGCACGCTGGGGATCGGTCAGGCCGGCTGCGTCGGCCGCGACGAGCGGCACGTCGTCCCGCCAGCGAAGGGCAGCGAAGAACGACTGCAGCTGGTAGTAGTCGCGTTGCAGGATTGGATCGAACTTGTGGTCATGGCAGCGGGCACAGCCCACGCCCATCGCCAGAAAGACGTCTCCGGTGACGTCGGTCACCTCATTGAGGACGTCGGTCCACGATCGCTCGATGTCGGAGATGTTGTATTCGTAGGGTGTCTGTCGCAGGAACCCGGTGGCGGCGACGGCATCGGGATCGTCAGGGGAGATCTCGTCACCGGCGAGCTGCTCGCGAATGAACTGGTCGTAGGGCATGTCGGCGTTGAAGGCCCGCACCACGTAGTCGCGGTACCGCCACGCCGTGGGCCGGAAGGCGTCCTGCCGGAAGCCGTCGCTCTCGGCATACCGGCTGAGATCGAGCCATTGCCGGGCCATGCGTTCGCCGTAGCGCGGGTCGGCGAGCAGTCGATCGACCAGCCGCTCGTAGGCATCGGGAGAGGGATCGTTGACGAACGATTCCACATCGGCGGCGGTGGGAGGCAGCCCGAGAAGATCGAACGACAGCCGCCGAATGAGCGTGCGACGGCCGGCTTCGGGAACGGGCTGCAAGCCCGCCTCGCCGAGCTTGGCGAGGATGAAGTGATCGATGGTATTGTGGACGATCGGTTGCGCCAGTCCGACGGGGAGCCTATCACCCGTCGGCAGCGGTGGCGGC
>JBIKNV010000493.1:0-2715 GCA_044358475.1 Pirellulales bacterium
CGTGTCGCCCTCGATGAAGGGCGTGCTGTTGGCGCAGTAGACGGCTGTTTTCGGCGTGCCCCGCCAGACCACGCCGGCGGTCGAACCATCGGCGGCCAGTCGAAAGAGCGCACCCACGCGGCCGATCCCACTCGCGAAGAGCACGCGACCAGTAGGTGTGTCGGCCACCTGCGGTGCCATGATCGACATCCCATACATCGGCTTGAGCGGCTCCGACCAGAGCACTCGGCCCGTGGCTGGCTCGAGGCCGTTGAGCTTGTCGGCATCCCAGATCACGAGTTGCTTCGTGCCACCACCATCGAGCATCGTCGGCGGACAGTAGCCGCTCTCGCTCGCGGAGAGGGCGCGCCATAGTTCTTGGCCAGTGTTTTTGTCGAAGGCCACGGCAACGCTCCCCGCTCCGCCGACGAGGCAGATGAGCCGGTCGCCATCGACGAGCGGGTGACCGCAAAAGCCCCAGATCGGCGTCGGGGCGGCGTAGTCCCGCTTCAAGTCCTTTGCCCAGATGACCCGGCCCGTCATGGCGTCGAGACAGGTGAGGTTCCCCTCGGCGCCGAGCACGTAGACCTTGCCATCGGCCACGGTCGGCGTGCACCGTGGCCCGGACGCATACGAGATGGCGTAGGGGCAGTCGTATTCGTGCTTCCAGAGCAGGTCGCCCGTGGTGGCATCGAAGCAGAGGATGCGTTCACGGCCCGTCAACTGCGTGCGATCATTTGGCGCGTTGGCGAGCGGTCCCTCCGGCCGGTCGTAGTCGGTGAGATAGACGCGACCGCCAGCGACGGCCGGACCGGAATAGCCCCCGTGTACGGCCGCCCGCCATTGCACGGGCAGTCCCGTCGCAGGAATCGCGTCCACGATACCTGCCTCTCGCCACACGCCATCCCGCTGCGGCCCCCGCCACTGCGGCCAGTCATCGGCATGAGCCACTCCCGCGGAGAGAGCTGTTGCAATGAGCACAACGATGATGCTGGAAAAGCGACGCACTGCGTCTATGGCCTGAGGGGTTTGGAGTGCTGCCGGAAGAAGATCGATGCAGCCTTTTTGTCGGCTTGGCCACTTGCGATCGCAAGGACGCAATCTGCAAAAACCATTGGGTCCACTTCCAACGACCACTCGTTCAGTTCAAGAAAAACGTTTGCGGCCGCGGCGCCGACCCGCTTATTGCCGTCGATGAACGGATGATTTGCCACGAGGTGAAAACAATAGGCTGCCGCCATGGCTGGTATGTCTTCATGGAGATAGTGGCCGCCGAAGGTTGCCTGAGGCATGCCAACCGCGGAGTCCAAGAGAGACAATTCGCGGACTCCGAGTGAGCCGCCGTATTGCCGTATGACATCCTCGTGGATGGCGAGCACCTCTCCGAGCGTAAGAAACGTTGGTGTCACGGGATCACTCGGCAAGTTTTTGCAGAGTGAGGCCGAAACGGTCGTGCGTGGCGGCCAGCGCTTGCTCGAAACGGGTCTTGCGGTCAAGGTCGATATTCGCAGTGACGATCATCGTTGTTCCGGAAAATGCAACTACGACCGGTGTTTCCTCGTCGATTCCATGAGCAGCGAGCGTCGCCCTGTCGATCACGAGCGCGAGATCATCACCGTGTTGTTGCAACTTTTGAATCATAAGACTCCCTCAATAATCAGTATGCGCCCCATCGCCCTCCTCGGCAACTTGCCGAATCAGGTTAGTGTCGACATCGGCGTAGACAGTTCCACCGCCACATCGATGCCGTCGGGTCGCCAGTCGATGACCTCCATCTCGGCGGAACGGCGGCCACGAAACTCGTTGATCTTCGGCTTGAAGGCGACATGAAACGGCTGGCCCGGCGTGGGCAGATGCTCGAGCCACTCCGCGCCGCCGAAGGCCACGCCCCGCACCCGGGCACCGTGCTGAACGAAGTTCATGGAGAGATGCCGTCCGCCGCCGCCAATCACGCGTGGCGGCTCGGCCAGCTGCACGGCCGACGCGCAGAGCACCGGCCGCCGGTTGGCCTGCCCAAAGGGCGCGAGTTTTTCCACCTGCTCGACCGCCTCGAGCGTGAGCCCGGCGAGCGTGGCCTCGCCGTCGATTGTGAGCTGGGCCAGCCGCAGCGCCGCGGGCATCCGCGCCGCCACCTCCGCACAGAACCGCTCACGAAACGCATCGATCTTGGCATCTTCGATCCGGAGGCCAGCCGCCGCCGCGTGGCCGCCACAGGTGACGAGCAGATCCCGGCAGGTGACGAGCGCAGCATGCACGTCAAACCCCGGCACACTTCGCACACTGCCGATTGCCGGCCGGCCCTGGTGCTCGTCGCGGGCGATCATCACAACCGGCCGATGAAACCGCTCGGCGAGCCGGCCAGCCACGATCCCGATCACGCCGGCATGCCAGCCGCGGTCGGCCAGCACCAGGGCCGCATCGCCCTCGGCATCAAACTGCTCCTTCGCCTGCTTCGAGGCCGCGAGTTGGATGCTCCGCTCCTCGTGCTCGCGCTGGGTGTTGAGTTCGTGAATGTATTCGGCGAGGGCTACTGCGCGGGCCGTGTCGGATGTGGTCAAGAGTTCGATCCCGCTGGCTGCCTGGCCGAGCCGTCCAGCCGCGTTGAGGCGGGGTGCGAGCCGAAACGCGACGTCCTCACTCTCGAGCTGTGACTTTTCGTGGAGTTTGGCCAGCTCCATCAGTCGCGCGATGCCGGCGCCGCCCCGCTTGCGGAGGCACTCGAGGCCGTGTTTCACG
>JBIKNV010000495.1:0-2711 GCA_044358475.1 Pirellulales bacterium
GGCCGCCTGCCAGAGTCGCTCGATATCGCTCGCACCATCGAAGACGACGCCGCTGGCCACCGGCTTGTAGACACCCACCCGCACACCTGCAGCCCGTCGTTCAGCAGCGATCGCGATCGCGACCGCTGTCTTGCCAACACCTGTGTCGGTGCCGGTGATGAACAGGCCGAGTGATGGCATGTGTTTGCTCCGCGAGAACGAAGGTTCTACACTACGTGCAGTCGTTGAGAATTGATATCAGGCATGAAGCCGCAGGGCGCAAGCCCGCGGGATGACGCACCAGACAACGCCGCCGCAGTCCACCGGGCTTGCGCCTCGGTGCTTTCTTTCGTATCCAGCAAGCCAGCGGGATTAAACCAGTAAGCCGCAGGGCGCCAGCCCGCGGGATTGTCCCCCGATGCCCTCCCTCGACTCCATCCCTGTCGGCTCGTCCGCCTGCGTGGCGGCGGTGACCGGTACCGACGCCACCTCGCTGCGACTGCTCGAAATGGGGCTCACCCCCGGAGTGCAGGTGCAGGTAGTCGGCACCGCCCCGCTCGGCTGCCCCGTGGAACTCCTCGTGCGCGGCTACCACCTCTCGATCCGCCGCAATGAAGCGGCCCGGATCGCCGTTTCCGCCTGACCCGCATCATGCCACACGCCGCCGCCACCTCCTCACCGGCGGCCTCCGCCGCACCCGTCGTCGTCGCCCTTGTCGGCAACCCCAACACGGGCAAGAGCACGCTCTTCACGGCACTGGCCGGCATTCCCACGCGGATCGGCAACTATCCGGGTGTGACCGTCGAGGAGAAGGTGGGCCGGTTTCTTCGCCGCGACCAGACGATTGAGCTGATCGACCTGCCCGGCGCCTACAGCCTCGTGCCCAAGAGCCCCGATGAAGAAGTGGCTGTGACTGTTCTGCACGGCCAGATGAAGGGCGTGGCAAAGCCGGATGTGGTGGTGGTGGTGGCTGACGCCACGAACCTCGTCCGCAACCTCTATCTCGCCAGCCAGGTGATCGAGGTGGGGCTGCCCACGATCATCGCGCTCACGCTCACCGACCTTGCCGCACGCAAGGGCATCACGATCGACGTGGGGCAGCTTGCCGCGCGGCTCGGCTGCCCCGTGGTGCCCGTCGTGGCACCGGCCCGAGAGGGCATCGATCAGCTTGGCGACGCCGTGCTTGCCGCAGCCGGCGCTGCAGCGCCGCCACGGCCCGACATCACCCCGCACCTCGCTGCTGTCGATTCCTCCTACCCGCCGCCGGCCCGCGATGCGATCGCCCGCTATGCCTGGATTGACAGGCTTGTGGAGGGCGTGATCACGCGGCGTCCCCCGCTGCCCGCGGTCAGCGAACGGATCGACAAGGTGCTCACCCACCGGCTCTGGGGCACGCTCATCTTCGCCGCCACGATGCTTGCGATCTTCTCGTCCATCTTCTGGCTGGCCGCCCCGCTGATGGATCTCATTTCCGGTGGCGTCGATGCCGTGGCCGGCTGGGTGGAGGGGGCGTTGCCGGAGGGGGCGATCCGTTCGCTGCTTGTCGATGGGGTGCTGGCCGGCGTCGGCGGTGTGGTCGTGTTTCTGCCGCAGATCGCGTTGCTCTTTCTCTTCGTGGCCGTGCTCGAAGGCTGCGGCTATCTGGCCCGGGCGGCCTATCTCATGGACCGGCTGCTCGTGGGCGTGGGCCTCTCCGGAAAATCGTTCATCCCGCTCCTCTCGAGCTTCGCCTGCGCGATTCCCGGCATCATGGCCGCCCGCACGATCGAGAACCGCCGCGACCGGCTGCTCACGATTCTCGTCGCTCCGCTGATGAGCTGCTCGGCGCGGCTGCCGGTCTACCTGCTGCTCACGGCGGCATTTGTGCCGAACGTGGCCGTCGGCTTCGGCTGGCTGCGGCTGCCGGCAGTGGTGCTCGCCGCGATGTATGCGGTGGGCGTGGTGGTGGCGGCGATCGTCGCGTTTACGCTCTCGCAGACGATCTTTCGCGGACCACCCCAGCCGTTCGTGATGGAGCTGCCCGGCTGGCGGTGGCCGCAAGTGGGCGTGGTGCTCGAGCGGGTGCGGGAGGCGGCGGTGTCATTCCTCAGGAATGCCGGCACGTTGATCGTGGCGGTGAGCATCGTGGTGTGGGCGCTTGGCAGCTACCCGAAGGTGCCGCCGCCGGAGGGGCCTAATGTGACCGAGGCCGAGATCCGCGGCGAGGCGTTGCGGCAGAGTTTTCTCGGGCGGGGGGGTCATCTCATCGAGCCACTCGTGAAGCCGCTCGGCTGGGACTGGCGCATCGGCTGCGCGGCGATCGCGAGCTTTCCGGCGCGAGAGGTCGTGCTCGGCACGCTCGGCGTGATCTACAACCTCGGCGACGTCGATCCCGGCGAGGAGGAGGGGGCGACGCAGCTGATCCGGTTGCTCAAGAACGCCACATGGGACGGCACCGACCGGAAAGTTTTTACGCTGCCGGTGGCCCTCTCGATCATGGTGTTCTTCGCGCTCTGTGCCCAGTGTGCGAGCACGCTCGTGATCATCGGCAAGGAGACCGGCAGTTGGGTATGGCCGACGGTGACGTTTGTCTACATGACAGTATTGGCGTGGCTGGGCGCGTTTGCGACGTATCAGATCGGCACGATGATTCTCGGGTGAGTGTGGCCATGCAGGATGTGATCGCGATCGGCGTGACACTCGTGGCCGCCGCGTGGCTGGCGCGGTCGCTCTGGAAGCGGTTTTTCGCACCG
>JBIKNV010000496.1:0-2704 GCA_044358475.1 Pirellulales bacterium
GGCGGCGGACCCGGTGGGTATGTGGCGGCCATTCGGGCGGCGCAGCGAGGATTGAATGCCGCCGTCGTCGAGAAGGAAGAGAAACTTGGGGGCACCTGCCTGCGGGTTGGTTGTATCCCGTCGAAAGCCCTTCTCGAATCGAGTCACAAATTTGAAGACGCGGGGCACGAGCTGGCCACGCACGGCGTGCAGGTTGGCAGCGTGGTACTCGATCTGGCCACGATGATGCGACGGAAGGACGAGGTGGTCTCCACGCTCTGCAAGGGTATCGAGGCCCTGCTCAAAAAGAACAAAGTGACGCGGTACGCGGGTACCGGACGGCTGGCCGGACCGGGCCGGGTCGACGTGACCGCTGCGGACGGCTCCACAACAGCCCTCGAGGCGCCGCGGGTCGTGCTCGCCGTCGGGAGTCGCTCCACGGTGCTGCCGGGTGTCGAAGTCGATGGCCGGTTCGTCGGCACGAGCACCGAAGCCTTGTCATTCGATACCGTGCCGCCGCACCTGGTGGTGATCGGTGGCGGCTACATCGGCCTCGAACTGGGCAGCGTGTGGCGGCGGCTGGGCTCGAAGGTGACCGTGCTCGAGTACGCCGACCGGATCCTGACGGGCATCGATGCCGAGATTGCCAGCGAGGCGCTCGCGCTGTTCCGTAAGCAGGGGCTGGATATCCGTCTGGGCGCGCGAGTCCAGTCGGCCCGTGGCAGCGGAGCCGGCTGTCGAGTGGAGGTGGAGGGGCAGGAGCCAATTCTCTGCGACCGTGTTCTCGCCGCAACCGGCCGGCAGCCGGCCACCGCTGGCGTCGGCCTGGAGACGGTCGGAATCACGACTGATTCTCGCGGCCGGATCCCGGTCGACGATCATTTTCGCACCGTGGCAGCCGGGGTGTGGGCGATCGGTGATTGCATTCGCGGCCCGATGCTCGCCCACAAGGCCGAGGAAGATGGCGTGGCCTGTGTCGACGGGATGACCGGGGGCTGGGCCCATGTGGATTATGGTCTCGTGCCGGCGGTCGTGTTCACCCATCCGGAGATCGCCACGGTGGGAGCGATGGAGGATCAACTCGTGGCGGAGGGCGTAGCCTACAAGAAGGGCGTGTTTCCCTTCCGGGCCAACGGCCGGGCGCGAACGATCAACGACACTACCGGCAAGGTGAAGGTGCTGGCTGACGCCACGACCGATCGAGTGCTGGGTGTGCACATCATCGGGCCGTCGGCTGGCGACCTGATCGGCGAGGCGGCCGCTGCGATGAACTTCGGAGCTACGGCCGAGGATATCGCCCGGGTGTGTCATGCCCATCCGACGCTTCCCGAAGCGCTCAAGGAGGCCGCCCTCGCGGTCGCCGGTCAGGCGATTCACATGTGAGCCGCCGAGGCGGGATGGCAGGCGGGGCCGACCGGCTCGAATGACTTGTAGCCGAGCACGAACTCCTGATGCCCTAGGGCCTCCGACGCAGTCGGCGTGCCGGCGGCAACCCTCTGCACCAAGGCCACGATCTCGTCGCCAACCTCGGGAAGCGTGCCCCGGCCCTCGAGAATTCGGCCCGCGTCGATGTCCATGTCGCCGGCCAGATTGCGAAAGGTCTCGGGGTTCGCGCAGACCTTGATGACCGGCGAAATGGCGGAGCCCACGACCGAGCCACGGCCGGTCGAGAAGAGCGTGACGTGCGAACCGCAGGCTATCAGTTCGACGATTTCGGCGGTGTCGTTGACGTTGGGAAAACCGAACCGCACCTCTCCATCCGGCACGACGTCGAGCAGATAAAGACCGCTGACCTGGGGCACGTCTCCCGGCTTGATGAGCCCCGTGATCGGAGCTGAGCCGCTCTTGGAGAAGGCACCCATGCTCTTCTCCTCCTGGGTGGTGAGGCCACCGTCGGCATTGCCCGGAGCGAAGCTGCCATGCCCGAGGGTCGCGTAGTAGCGGGCCGCCTTCTCCACCGACTCGACGAGCTGCGTGCCGACGGGGGGCGTGACCGCCCGAGTTGCCAGGATCTGCTCACAGCCGATGAGTTCGCCCGTCTCCTCGAAGATACACGTGGCACCTGCGGCGACCAGCCGATCGAAGGCGAAGCCGATGGCCGGGTTGGCTGTGATCCCGCTGGTGCCGTCGCTTCCGCCACAGATCGTGCCGATCACCAGCTCATCGAGTGTGAGCGCCGCCCGCGGGACCGTCTTCAACTGCCGAAGGAGATGCTCTATCCGCTCCCGGCCCTGATCAATCGTCGTCCGCGTGCCGCCGCATTCCTGGATTACCAGTAACTCTGCAGGCCGGCCGGATCGCCGAATCACATCGAGCAGCCCCGCGCGGTTGAATCCCTCACAGCCCAGCGACACAAGCAGCACGCCACCCACGTTGGGGTGTGTGCAGAGGACCGTGAGCATACGAAAGGAGTAGTCGTTGGGATAGCAGCCGCCGAATCCCAGCAGGTGCACGCCGGCCTCGCGGAAAGGCAACTGAATCTCGCGGGCCACGTGGTGGGCGCACTCGACAAGGTAGACAACGGCCACCGTATTGCGAATTCCCTTGCGGCCGTCGGCCCGCAGGAATGCATCGTCGCGAACGCGATTCATGGAGTGCCCGCTCCCCGGAAGAGACGATCCGCTTCCAGCGTGTAGGTAGGGAGGTAGTCGCTCTGCATGTTGTGCAGGTGAACGTGCTGACCGGGAGCGATCGGATGGGTGGCCGACCCGATCGAGACACCATA
>JBIKNV010000127.1:0-7153 GCA_044358475.1 Pirellulales bacterium
CTCTCTCCGTGCCTGACGTCAACCTCAAGCTTTATGCGATCGCCGACATCTTCCAGCAGCAGATCGACAACAAGCGGAAAGGGCTCTCGTCGCAGTTCAAGGAGAAGGTCGACGTTTCCGACGACCGCTGCTTCGTGGGGATGGAAGCCTACAAGCAGGCGATCGATTGCCTCCGACCGGGCATCGACATTGCCGCCTTCGCCACGCCCCCGGCCTTTCGCGCGGCCCACTTCGCCTATGCGATCGAGAAGGGCGTGCATGTCTTCATGGAGAAGCCGATCTCGATCGACGGCCCCAGCACCAAGCGAATCCTCGCGCTGGCCGACCAGGCCGATGCCAAGAATCTGAAGGTGGGCGTGGGGCTGATGTGTCGCCACAGCGTCGCCCGGCGGGAGCTGTTCGATCGGCTGCAAAACGGCGAGGCTGGCGACCTGCTCAATTTCTACGGCTACCGCGAGCACGGGCCTGTGATGCCGATGGATCTCTACCCCGGCCCGCCGGAGGGGATGAGCGAGCTGTTCTGGCAGTGCAAGCGGTTCCACAACTTCATCTGGGCCAGCGGCGGCGTCTTCAGCGACTTCTATGTGCACCACGTTGATGAAGTGTGCTGGATGAAAAACGCCTGGCCGGTGACGGCGGAGGCGATCGGCGGCCGCCACTACCAGGGCAAGGTGAACGATCAAAATTTTGACAGCTACGGTGTCGAATGGACGTTCGCCGACGGCGCGAAATTCTTCTACTCCGGCCGCACGATGAAAGACTGCGAACAGAAGTTTGGTGTGTTCGGCCAGGGCTCGAAGGGGGCCTTCACGATCTCCGAGCGTGGGCATTCGCCGGCGAAGTCGACGATCTACAAGAGCCAGACGATGGACAAAGACACCATCCTCTGGACGGCCCCGCAGCCTGAAAAAAGCCCGTATCGAATCGAGTGGGAGGATCTCGTTGCGGCCATCCTCGGCAACACCCCCTACAACGAGGCGAAGCGGGGGGCCGAGGCCAGCCTGGTGACAGCAATGGGGCGGTTTGCGGCCCACACCGGCAAGACGGTGGCGTTTCAGGACATGCTCGACTGCCCGGACGATCTCACCGCCGGCGTGGCAGCGCTCACCGACAGTTCGTCCGCGATCCTCACGGCAGATGCCGACGGCAGGTACCCGGTGCCGATGCCGGGGCAATTCAAGTACGAGTATCGGAGTTGAACGCTGTAGCGGCATAGTGGCTGGCGAGCCTGCGGAAGCCGGCCGCTGACGCCGCCGCGTCGAAGGCCGGGCCCAACTCATCGCGCATGATCGCTGCCACTGCGTCGGCTGCTGCAGCGGCTGCCAGGGCGTCGAGAAAGAGCCACCGCGAGCGTCGCGCAAGCACGTCTTCCACGGTACGGGCATATTCCTGCCGCACGGCAAACCGCACCATCGCCTCGGTGAGCCCCGGCAGCAGTTCATGATCCGCTCGCGGAAGCATGGCGACAGCCGCGGCCTCGCTCCCGTAGAGATGGAGGCCGGGCGGAGCGGCCAGCGGCACGAGTGCTTCCCCGCAGGCAGGCGCCCCCACGAGCCGGAGCGAGCGGGTGACGCCCGCCGGGCGAGTGTCGAGCAGCCCGTGGGCGAAACAGGCCGCCAGTGCGTCTTCGGCCATCGCCCGGTAGGTCGTCCACTTGCCACCGGTGATCGTCACCAGGCCGTCGGGCGACACCACGATGTGATGTTCCCGCGAGATCCGCTTGGTATCGGTTGCTCCCCGGTCCGCTGGCCGCACGAGCGGCCGCAGGCCGGCCCAGGCCGAACGGATGTCGCCGCGACCCGGCGGGCGGGCCAGATACCGCGACGCTTCGTGGAGGATGAAGTCGATCTCCTCGGCGAGCGGCCGTGGCTCCAGCGGCAGGTCGTCGCGGGGCGTGTCGGTGGTGCCGAGGATCACCTTACCGAGCCAGGGCACGGCAAACAGCACGCGGCCGTCGGCCGTCTTGGGCACAAGCAGGGCCTGGTCCGACGGAAAAAACTCGCGATCGACCACGACATGCACGCCCTGACTCGGGGAGACCATCTCTTGTGCTGCGGGGTCATCGAGGCGGCGGATCGCGTCGACCCACACGCCTGTGGCGTTGATCACGCAGCGGGCCCGCACCTCGAACGACCGCCCGGTCTCGCGGTCTTCGACCACCACGCCCTCGACACGCCGGCCCGCAGAGGGCGTGTGCCCGTGCATGATGCTTACGACGCGGCAATGGTTGAGTACGCAGCCGCCGGCTCGGATGGCCGTGCGGGCCAGGGCGACGGCCAGCCGGGCATCGTCGAATTGGCCGTCCCAATACCGCACGCCACCGACCAGCGCGCTCCTGCGAATCTGCGGCGATGCCTCGAGCAGGGACCGCCGGCTCACGCACCGCGTGGGCCCCAGTCGACGCGTTCCGGCGAGCAGGTCATAGAGCCCGAGGCCGATGCGAAGAAAGGGGAGATCCCAGACGCGACCGCGAAGCCCATACGCGGGCACGACAAACGGCAGCGGCTGGGCGAGGTGTGGGGCATTGGTGAGCAGCAGCTTCCGCTCCCGCAGCGCCTCGCGGACGAGCGACACGTTTCCCTGCGCAAGATACCGCACGCCCCCATGCACGAGTTTCGTGGCGCGGCTGGAAGTGCCCTTGGCGAAGTCTTCCGCCTCGAAAAGGGCCGTGGAGAAGCCACGGGCGGCGGCATCGACGGCAATCCCGAGCCCAGTCGCACCGCCGCCGATCACGACGACGTCACATGACACAGCAGAACTCAGCCGATCCAGCAGATCCTGCCGGCTTGGCTCGCGAGCAGGGCTTCCAGGGGCACTCATAAGACTCCTCGATCTCGCCGAAATCGTACGCCCATAGTACGCTTTTCGGAGATAGTCCTTTCGCTTTGGCAGGAGTTGTTCGCATGCCTCGCTCCACGCTCACTCACTCAACGCTCCTCATGGCGATGGTCGCCGTCATGACCGGCCTCGCCCCCGCCGCCGATCCGCCGGCCGGCTTCGTGTCGCTGTTTGATGGTAAAACGCTCGCCGGCTGGCAGGGAGCCACCGATGGCTATGAGGTCGTGGACGGTGAAATCCGCAGCAAGCCGGGTGTCGGCGGCAACCTGCTCACGAGAGACGAGTTTTCCGACTTTGTGCTGCGGTTTGAATTCAGGCTCACTCCCGGCGGGAATAACGGCCTCGCCATTCGCACGCCCGCCAAAGGCGATGCGGCCTTCGACGGCATTGAATTGCAGATCCTCGATGACGGCCACGAAAAATATCGCAGCATCGAGCCCTGGCAGGTGCATGGCTCGATCTATGGGGTCGTGGCCGCTGAGCGGGGCACCTGTCTCAAGCCGGCGGGAGAGTGGAATAGCGAGGAGGTGACCGTGGATGGCACGAAGATCAAGGTCGTCGTCAACGGGAAGACGATTGTCGATGCCGACATCGCCCCCTTCCGCGATGGCCAGCCCACGCTCGATGGCAAGCCGCATCCCGGCTTGCAAAGGAAGCAAGGCCACATCGGCTTCGCTGGCCATCATGATGAGGTTCACTTGCGCAACATCTTTATCCGGCCGCTCGGCGAAAAGTGAAATAGAAAAGCGGTTTTCCTGAAAAGTTGCGATCCGCTCCCGGTTGTTTTGTTGGGGTTCGTCTTCCGGAGTCAAAGACTCAAGTCAGGAACGTTCCGTGTCGGACCTCCGTATCTCAATCCATGATGACCGCGCGGCTCTGGGGCGGGCGGCTGCCGATATCGCCGCACAGGCGCTACGTGACGCCTGCGCCCTGAAAAACGCAGCTACGCTCGTGGTCGCCACCGGTTCGTCGCAGTTTGAAGTGCTTGCCGAACTGGCTGCCGTCGCCGCGATCCCGTGGCAGCGGATTACCATCTTTCATCTCGACGAATACGTGGGCCTCGAACCGACCCACCCGGCCAGCTTTCGCCGATTTCTGCGCGAGCGGTTTATCGAGCGTCTTCCCACTTCGCCGGCCGCGTTCCACGAAGTCGACGGCATGGCCGGCGATCCTTACGCCGAGTGCAACCGCCTCGTGGGCCTCGTGCCGCAGGGCCCCTTCGACGTCGCCATGATCGGCATCGGTGAAAACGGTCACCTCGCCTTCAACGACCCGCCGGCCGATTTCGACACCACCGTGCCGTATCACGTCGTTGATCTCGATGAGCGGTGTCGACAGCAGCAGGTGGGGGAAGGCTGGTTTCCCTCACTCGACGCGGTGCCGACGCAGGCGATCTCCATGTCGGTCCAACGGATTCTCGCCACCGGCACACTTGTCTGCTCGGTGCCCGATAGCCGCAAGGCCGAGGCCGTGCAGGCCACGGTGGAGGGCCCGATCACGCCCGCCGTGCCGGCCTCGATCCTGCAGCAGCATCCGCGCTGCTTCCTGCAACTCGATCGAGAGGCCGCCAGTCTCCTCCGCCCCTGCGACGCGCTGGCAAAATAGGCAGCGATGCAACCGCTCGATCTGCAACTCAACGGCTACAAGGGGCTCGACTTCAACGCCGACGATGTCGGTGTGGCTGAGCTCCGGGCTGCCTGCGAGGCGGTGCGGCAGGATGGTGGCGGTCGGATGCTGGCCACGATCATCACCGACCGGCTCGATCGGATGACCGCCCGCATCAGCCGGCTCGCGAAACTGCACGCGGCCGATCCGGTGGTCGCCGACGTGATGGCCGGCATCCATGTCGAGGGCCCATTCATCAGTCCGCAGCCGGGGTTTGTGGGCGCCCATCCGGCGGAGCATGTGCTGCCGGCGAGTCCGCAGGCGGCTGGGGAACTCATCGCTGCCGGCTGTGGGCTTGTGCGGCTCGTCACGCTCGCGCCGGAGCGCGACGCCAACCTCGCCACGACCCGCTGGCTTGCCGACCAAGGAATCCTCGTGTCGGCCGGGCATTGCGATCCTTCCGCCGATACCCTCGACCAGGCGATCGAGGCCGGCCTTGCCGCCTTCACGCACCTCGGCAATGGCTGCCCGCTCTTGCTGCATCGCCACGATAACATCCTTCAGCGGGTGCTGGCGGCCGATCGGCTGCGGTGGGTGATGCTCATTCCCGATGCTGTTCACCTGCCCCCGACGCTGGTCCGCACGATCATCCGTGCCGTGGGGATCGAACGGGTGATCGCCGTCACCGATGCCACGGCCGCCGGCGGTATGGGGGCAGGGCGATTTTCACTCGCCGGTCGCGAGGTCATCGTCGATGTGGACGGGGCCGCCTGGGCGGCCGACCGTTCCCATCTGGTCGGCTCGACCGCCTCGATGGGCCGCATCTGCGCGGTGCTTCGCGGTGATGTCGGGCTGTCGGACGATGAGGTGACGATGGTGACCCAGATCAATCCCGCCCGGGCGGTCGCCATCGCCGGGGCGTCATGGCCATGTGGCTGACGGACGCGGGTGTTTGTGGCATGATGCTCAGCCTCGTCACGGTGCCGGTTCGGTCGTCATCATCTCATTGAGGTTGTCGTGAATAGGTCCACTGGTGCATTCGGTCGCAATGCCGCGCTCGTCGCCGCCGTTTTGGGGTGGCTCTTCGATGGCTTTGAGATGGGGCTCTTTCCGCTGATCGGCGGCCCTGCGATCAAGGACCTGCTGGGGGCTAACGCCTCCGCGGGTGAAGCCGACAGGTGGTTTGGGGCCATCATCGCGGTATTCCTCGTGGGGGCCGCCACGGGAGGTGTGCTCTTTGGGTGGCTGGGCGACGTCATTGGCCGGGTTCGGGCCATGTCGCTGAGCATCTTCACATACGCCATCTTCACCGGACTGTGCGGCCTTGCCACGGAGGCCTGGCACGTGGCGGTGCTCCGCTTCATCGCGTCGCTCGGGATGGGCGGTGAATGGTCGCTTGGCGTTGCGCTCGTCAACGAGATCTGGCCGGGGAGGTCGCGGGCCGTCACCGCGGGGCTCATTGGCGCAGCTGCCAACGTGGGCTTCCTGCTCGTTGCGTTATTGAGCCTAGGGCTTGGCGGCGTGATCGATGGCGCGAGGGGAATGCTGCTGGGAATCGGACTGCCCGAGGCGACCGTCGCGAACTTGCTTGCCAACTCGGCCTGGCGGCTGCTCATGATCAGTGGGGCTCTTCCGGCCCTTCTCATCTTCCTGATTCGCATCTGGGTGCCCGAGTCTGAGAAGTGGCAGGCTGAGAGCGACCGTGGGGCGACGTCGCACTGGATGACGGCTGACCTGCTCGGCGTGCTCGTGGGTGGCCTGGCAGCCTTGTCGATCATCTGGGCATGGTCGCCAGCGGGTGTTTCGACCGTACCGGCGATTGTTGTTACGGCGATCGGCCTCGTCGTGGCCGCGGCAGGTTATCTGTATCCCGTCTTCCGCTACCTCGGCAGGGCCGAGGCGGCAGGCATGCTGGCGAAGGGGTCCGGCCGTCACGTGGTCGCGATGATGCTTTTTGGGGCGGGGCTCGCCGGAGTCACGCTGCTCGGCACGTGGGGCTCGATCCAGTGGATTCCCCGCTGGGCGATGCAACTCGGCGGTGACGCTGCCCCGAACGCCAAGGAGTATTCCCAGATCGCGACGGCGCTCGGGGCGATCGTGGCGACGTTCGCGACGGCGCTCGTCGCTGACCGAATCGGCCGACGGCCGACGTTCGCGCTACTGTGTCTGGCGACTATCGTGGCGGCGCTCTGGCTGTACCAGGGGCACGACGCATTCGGCCCGTCGTTCCTCGCGGCGGCGTTCCTCGCGGGAGGCATCAGTGCCTCATTTTACGGTTTTTTTCCGCTCTATTTCCCGGAACTGTTTCCCACGGCCGTGCGGGCCACCGGCCAGGGCTTCGCCTTCAACTTCGGCCGAATCATCGCCGCGATTGGGGGCCTGCAGACGGCGACGCTCATGGCCTTCTTCGGCGGGAGCTTCCCGAAGGCAGGGTCTGTGCTCGTCGCGATCTATCTCGTCGGCGCTGTGATCGTCTGGTTCGGCCCGGAAACGAAGGGCCGTCCGCTGCCAGAGTAGGGTTCGTTCCCTGGGGTTACCAATGATTCTCGACACGCTCGAACGTATGGATCGCTACACCCCGCTGAACCCGCGGTTTGCTGCGGCATTTGATTTTCTTCGGCACATGGGGCCGGCCCCGTCGATTGGCCGCCATGAGATCGATGGTGACTCAGCCTACGCGCTCGTGCAGCAATACGAGACCCGGCCAGTT
>JBIKNV010000513.1:0-2600 GCA_044358475.1 Pirellulales bacterium
GACGGACTCACGGTCACCATGCCCCATGATGTGACGAAAGACGTGGCGTTGTTCGCTGCGTCCGCGAATATGATTCCTGTGCCAATTCAGGCGGGCCAGTGTGCGATCCTGTTTCCTGATGACGCCCACGCCCCTTGCTGTACATGGGGCGCGCCCGCCGAGGTTCTCAAGGTGGTCGTCAAAGTGGCCGTGGCGGACTAACTGGTGGCGAGAAGTCATTCCGCGGGCGTGCGCCCTGCGGCTTCCTGTGCGGCCCACCAGGAAGCACCAGGGCGCGAGCCCGGTGAACTGCTGCGGCGCCGGCTGGTGCGTGGTCCCGCGGGCTTGCGCCCTGCGGCTTCCTGTGTACCGCGTCATACCCGGGGAAGTTCGAAGCCCTTGCGGTATTCACGGCTGAAGAGCGAGTTGGCTTCGGCATCAGCCGATCGCTCTGTAGCCGGATCGATCGTGAGCTCGCGGCCGAGCACGTAGGGCGTGTCGGTCACGTCCACGGCGTTGTCCCGCAGATGCGCCTCGAAGGCGGCGAACGTCTCGGCAACGTGCTGCTCGTCGGCCGCCAGCCGCGGCCGCGTGCCGAGGCTCGCCTGCTCCCCCAGCCCCCATGAGACGTTGCCCACATGGGCCATGGCACTGGAAAGGTGCCCCTCCTCGATGTCGAGATGCAACTGCCCGCGATCGCGACTGCGGACGGCGTCGAGAAAGTTGTCGTAATGCAGCTGGTCGGACCCTCCTTTCCAACTGGCCAGCTCCTTGCCGTCGTAGTCGAAGGCGATGCCGCTGTTGTAGCTGGGGGTGACCACATAGCCTTCCGTGCCCCACCAGATGTTGGCCACGCCCACGGGGCCGGCCTGCCGCGCGATCGTCGGCGTGGTCTTGAGCTCAAGCCCGCGGACTTCGGAAATCACGAGGGCATCGTCCCACTTGAAGAGCGAGATCTGGCTGTTGGCCGTGTCGCCATTGTCCTGGTAGCCCAGCCGACCGCCGAGGCTCACGACCTGGGTGGGCAGGGTGTGCTTTCCCAGCCCCCAGCGGGCCTTGTCGATCTCGTGCGGATGTTGGTTGCCGAGGTCGCCGTTGCCGGTGAGCTGGTTCCAGTGCCAGTCATAGTGAAGCCGCTCGCGCTGAGGCACGACGGCCGGTGCCGGGCCGGCCCAGAGATCGAAGTCGAGCCCCTGCGGCACCGGGGCGGGCGTGTCGACCAGCCCGATGCTCTTGCGCCGCTTGTAGCACAGGGCATGGGCTACACCCACCTTGCCGATCTTGCCGGCATGGATGAACTCGATCGCCTGTCGCATCCCCGGCATGCTGCGGCTCTGCGCACCCATCTGACAGAGGCGGCCCAGCCTGCGGGCCCACTGCGTGGTCACGCGGCCCTCCTCCACATTGTGGCTGCAGGGCTTCTCCACATACACGTCTTTGCCGGCCTGCATCGCCCAGATCGCCATCAACGCATGCCAGTGATTGGGCGTGGCGATCGAGATAACGTCGATCGAGCGATCCTCGAGCAGCCGGCGAAAGTCTTTTTCAAACCGCGGCTTCTTCGGCATGTTTTGAAACTTCTGCAGGGCCCGCTCCTCAACACCCGGGTCACAGTCGCACCAGGCGACGAGTTCCGCGCCAGGATTGCCGAGCCAGCCGGCAATGTGACTGAGTCCGCGGCCATTGAAGCCGACCACGGCCACCCGAATCCTGTCATTCGGCCCCACCGTCTTGGCAGCAGCGGTGGTCACCGGCTCGGCCGCCCGGATGCGGCCCCCTGCGGCAGCGGCAGCTGCACCAGCAAGGGCACGTTCGACAAAGCTCCGACGAGAGATCGACATGGGCGTCTCCAAGAGTGGCTTGCGACACCGATGAGAATCAGTGCTCACCATGCGGATGTCAATCCGATTCCACCAAAAACGGTGCTTTCTCGCTATGATTTCGGCCGTGCGTACGCCCTTCAACAGTTCTTCGAGAGGTATGCCCCGCATGACTCCCTTGCCTGGTTGTTCAGAGAGCCGCCCTCGCTTCTCCGGTCTTGCCGTCGCGCTCATCGCGACCATGTGGTCTGCAGTCAGCCTGAATGCCGAGCCGGAGAACACCGCCGCCAGAATTTCACCGGAGCAGAAGCGGGCATTCGATGTGCAAAAGACCGCCACCGGCGGCGCGATCGTACGGCTCTATGGTGAGCCGTTCGCGGAATATATCGTCGATCGCGGTAACAAGCCGTTTCTGTGGCGGCTCATCGGCCCGACTGGCAAGTCCATGACCCGCGCCTTTCCCATGGCCGACGTGCCAGGGGAGACGACCGATCACGTTCACCAGCGCGGGCTCACGTTTGGTCATCAGGGCGTAAACGGATTTGACACCTGGGCGGAAGAAGCCACCTTTCGGGATGCGGCGCAGGCAGCCGGGCTCGCCAAGCTCGGCCGCATCCGCCATCGCGGCTACCGCACGCTCGCCGGTGGCCCCACGGCCGTGATTCACGCCCACAACCAGATCGTCGATGCCGCCAACGCGCCGCTGCTCGATGAGGAGCGGCGGATCACATTTTCGTACGGGCCCGGGGTGCGGATGATCGATGTTGATATCGACCTGATTGCCTCCCACGGGCCGGTCGA
>JBIKNV010000497.1:0-2695 GCA_044358475.1 Pirellulales bacterium
AACGCGTTCACCACCCACTGCCGGTAGGTCCACATCTCGCGGTAGTTGTCGAAGTGGATGCCGTGGGTGTCGGCGTAGCGGGCGTAGTCGAGCCAGTGGCGGCCGCGGTGCTCTCCCCATTCGAGGCTCGCCAGCAGCGCGTCGACGAGCCTGTCATAGGCATCCGGGTAGGGATCGGCGACGAACGCATCGACGACGGCCGGCTCCGGCGGCAGGCCGGTGAGGTCGAGCGCGAGCCGGCGGGCGATCGTGCGGCGGTCGGCCTCCGGTGCGGGGGCGAGGCCTTCCGACTCCAACCGCGCGAGAATGAACGAGTCGATCGGGTTCCGCACCCATGCCTGGTTTTTCACGGCCGGCACTGCGGGCCGCTTGGGCGGGATGAACGACCAGTGGGGCTGATACTCGGCCCCCTCCGCGATCCAACGCTTGAGCAATTCCTTTTGTTCGACCGACAGCGACTTCTTCACGGCCGGCGGCGGCATCACCTCGTCGGGGTCATCGGAGAAGATCCGGTCGAGCGCTACGCTCGAATCGGGATCGCCCGGCGCGATCGCCCCGCTTTCCACGGCCGCATCGCGGTCGTCGAGCCGGAGGTCGGCCTTCCGGCCGGCACTGTCGGCGCCGTGGCAGCCGAAGCAGTTCTCGACAAGGATCGGCCGAATGTCCTTGTTGTAGGACAGCGCGCCCGAGTCGTTTGCCCCGCGGGCGACCGCCGCGACCGCGACAATGCTTAGGATTGCCGCGGGCACCGCAGCCCGGAGCCTTTTTGGCGAGGGTTCCATACACTCACTCCATCCGAACAGAGCAATGGCTGGGAACGCCCGCTTCGCCGTCCACTCGGGCCCAAGGCGGGGTGAACGCGGACCCAAGCCGGGTCGATCGGCGGGAACAAGGATGTAACCCTCTAATGATACGCCCGTATTCACGGTGGTCAAAGATTATGTTCCCACCACATGGCCCACACCGAACAGGGGGTTTTGTGAACGTTCTCGGTCGATTCCTGCCGCTTCTGGGCCGGATCTTTCCCCACATGCACCGCCACCGTCCCGGTCGGTTCGCAGTTTTGGCCGCTACTTTCGGAGCAATCCTCGCCATGCATGCAATTGGCAGTGCCGACGAACCCCAAGGCAGCCGCCAGGCAGCCTGGAAAGCCATCGATGTGGCGATCCAGGAGGGCAAGCCGAAGACGGCGCTCGAAGCGCTCGCCGGGATCGAGCGCGCGGCGACGCAGGAAAAGGCCTGGGCCGAGGCGGCCCGCGCGATTGCCACGCAAATTTTCGTCGAGACGAGCGATCGACCCGGCGACGACCCCGAGCGGGTGATCCGCCTCGCCACCGCGAGCGAGAAGGCGCCGGTCGAGACGCGGGGCGTGCTCGAGGCCATCCGGGCCAACTGGACCTGGGGCTATTTTCAAGCGAACCGCTGGCGCTACCAGCAGCGGACGCAGGGTGGCGCCGATGCGAAGGATCTCGCGAAACTCGCCGAGTGGGATCTGCCAGGAATTGTCGCCGAGATCAAAAAGCGGTTCGCTGTGGCGGTGGCCGCGGCCGGCAGCCCCGAGCGGGCCGCTCTCCAAAAACTCCCAGTCGCCGCGTGGTCGGCGATCATCGAGAAGGGCACGATGGCCGACGCCTACCGGCCCACCGTGTGGGACGTGATCGTCCGCGACGCGATCGAGTTTTCCAGTTCCGGCGAGCGCGGGCTCGTGGCCCCCGAAGATGCGTTCGAGATCACCGCCGACTCGCCCGCTCTCGGCACGGCCGATGAGTTCCTCGCCTGGCAGCCGGAGCAGTCAAAGACTGTCACCGACACCGATTCACCGCTGCTCGATGCCCTGCGGCTCTACCGCGATCTGCTCGCCTTCCATAAGGGAGACAACGATCGCACGGCGTTCCTCGCAGCCGACCTCGACCGGATTCTCTGGGCGAGCGGCGCCGTCGTGGCCACGGGCGAGCCGGGCGAACTGAACGACCGCAAGGAGGCGGCGCTCCGCCGCTTCATCGAGCGGGCGGGCGGTCACGAGACGGCGTCGCTTGGCCGTTTTCACTTGGCCACGCTGATCCAGCAGGGCGACGGGCAGAATGACGGCGCGGGCGAGCCTGGCGACATGGTCGAGGCCCGAAAGATCGCTGCCGCCGGCGCCGAGTCGCATCCGAAGAGCCCCGGCGGCGCGATGTGCAGACTCCTCGTCGTGCAGATCGAGAGCCGCGAGTTGTCGCTCCAGACGGAATCGACATGGGCCGCACCCTGGCCCGTGATCCGCGTGACCTATCGCAACCTGACGAAGGTTCACCTGCGGATTGTGAAGGCCGATTTTCTCGCGCGGCTCAAGTCGGGCATGCCGCGGTCTGGATGGGGGGGGATGGATGAAGCCTCACGCAAGTCGATCCTCGCGATGCCGGCGATCAAGGAGCTAGCGGCCGACCTTCCCGCCACCGACGACTACCGCCGCCGGCACCACGACGTGCCGGCGACCGCGCTCGATGCGGCCGGCCTCGAGCCGGGGCACTACTGGGTGATCGCCAGCCACCGGCCCGACTTCGGCGGCCAGGACAACGAGCTCTCCATGGAGATGGTGCAGCTCACGAACCTAGCGATCGTGGTGGAGCAAAACGCGGTCAACGCGGGCGGCCTCGCGGGCCACGTCGTGGACGTCGCCTCGGGTGAGCCCGTCGCTAGCGCGAACGTCAAAGTG
>JBIKNV010000498.1:0-2693 GCA_044358475.1 Pirellulales bacterium
AGCCGCTGCGGTGATCGGGCCGGCGCGGAACGTTCTTTCCAGCGTCGTCGCCAGTCAGGAAAAACTCCACGCCCGCTGGCGGGGCGTCGTGCCCGAAGTGGCTTCACGGGCGCACGTGGAGCGAATCGTTCCCGTGATCGACGAGGCGCTGACGCGGTCCGGCGTCGATCGCCGTGATCTCGTGGCGGTGGCCGTCGCCGTGCGGCCAGGCCTCGTCGGCTCGCTCCTCGTCGGCCTGTCGGCCGCCAAGGCGATCGCCGGAGCACTCGCCATCCCGATCGTGGGCTACGACCACATCGCCGCCCACCTGTATGCCTGCCGGCTGGCTCATGGGGAGCGGATGCGGTATCCCTGCGTGGGCCTCGTCGCCAGCGGGGGCCACACCTCGCTCTTTCACGTCCGTGGCCCGCTCGATCTCGAGCGACTGGGCGGCACGATCGACGATGCCGCCGGCGAGGCGTTCGACAAGGCGGCGAGCCTGCTGGGCCTGGGGTATCCCGGTGGGCCGGAGATCGAGCGGGCAGCTCATGGAGGCGATCCACGGGCGTTTCGATTTCCCCGCCCGCTGGCTGCCGACCGGGAGCGGCTTGACCTCAGCTTTAGCGGCCTGAAGACGGCGGTCCGCTACCAGGTGCGTCCCCCGGGCAGCCCGGCCGATGTGCCGGCACCGACCGGCACACGGCTGGCCGATCTGGCGGCATCGTTTCAACAGGCCGTCGTTGATTCGATTCTCGCCAAGGTTGACCTCGCCGTGACCGGCACCGGCTGCCGAACCGTGGGCGTCGGCGGCGGCGTGGCCGCCAACACGCTGCTGCGGGAAACACTCGAGTCGTGGGGCAGGGAGCGTGGCATCGACGTATTCGTGCCCCCCTTGTCGTTGTGCACCGACAATGCCGCCATGGGCGCGATCGCCTGGGAGCAACTCAGCCGTGGCGACCGCGACACGCTCAACCTCGACATCACGCCTAATAGTCGTACCACATCCCGATCCCCGCCCGGTTCTGGTTGCGGGGCGTGAACGCAAATTGCGGGTCGGCTCCATACAGATACTCGAAGCCGATGCGATAGAGCTTCTCGCTTCGCCGGCCCCGCCAGGCCCAGCCAGTCTGCACGCAGACGTTGCCGCCCCAGTCGAGCTCTTGCCGCGAGATGCCATTCACGGCCAGGAACGGTGCCCCGTGGATGCCGGTTGGACGGGCTTGGATGAGCTCGGTGCCAAACTGGAATTCCCACGGCTCCGACCCGCCGTCGTTGAAGAACGACCAGCCGACCTCGCCGTAGATCCGCAACCAATCCCACGGATAGAACGAGTTGCCCCACACGATCACGTCGCGGACATAGTTGAGCCGAGGAAAGGCATCGGGGTGCTTGATAAGAAACTCATCGCCCAGGTGAGCGCTGTTGTGGTAGTACGCGAGCTTCGTCTGCCAGCGGCCGATGCCGTAGACCAGCGGCACACCAAACCGGTAGTCGCCACTGCGGAAGTCGCGATCATCCGAGGGATCGAGCCGAACGAAGGCCGCTCCTTCGATCTGTACCTCGAACCCCTGTGGGTGCACGACCGTATCGGAACCGTACCGCAGAATCGACGCCCGGCCACCGAGCGTGGTGTCCCAGAGCCAGCCCTCCTGCTCCGCAGGATTGATCACGTCGGATGCGGTGTCGTCGTACCAGACGCTGCCAATCCGCGGTTCCTTCGGGCCGGCCAGATAACTCGTATAGATGAGGTTGTTGGGCAGCAACTGCCAGAACCATGGCCGCGGCGCCCAGAGGTCGGCGAAGCCTTCGGGAAAGCCAGCATTGGGGACGAGTTCAAAGTCGTCGGTCGGAGGCATCTCCTCGTAGGGCACGTCGAGCACCACCGGCCCGTCGGGGCGAACAGGCGGGGGCAGGTTTTGGAGATCTGGGGCATCGCTCCGGGGCGGAGGAATATCCAGAGGCGACTGCGCAACCGCCAGCGATGTCGCGGCAGCCACAAGGGCGGTCGCCAGAACGACACGAGACACGGCGGTGCAAAGCATAAGGCGTAAACCGGCAATGAACCGCGAGTTGCGGATTACTGCAAACACTGCGACACTCTACGCAGTTGACGTCACGAATCCACAGGAAGATCGGCATCCTTCAGGCCATTTCGCGAGCCTCCGTAGCGCAGCATCGGCGTTCTCTGGATCGTGGCAGTCTTGGCAAGCTGGCACTCTCTCCGTTTTTCCACGCCTTCGCTTCTTGGCACTTTTACGACCATGACGCATCCTCGCTCCGCGACCACGACGCATACCCAGCCCTCCCCGGTTCCGCCAGCAGGAGCCGATGATGGCGTCGCGACCGCCCTCGCCCACATTCCCAGCGGGCTGTTCATCGTGACCTGGCGGGATGACGGTGGCGATCGCAGCATGCTGGCGAGCTGGGTGATGCAGGCCGGCTTCTCGCCCCCGGCGGTCACGGTTGCCGTAGCACCCGGCCGGGATCTGCTCACCGCGATCGACGGTGGGTTCCCGTTCGTGATCAACATTCTTGGCGACTCGCAGCGGTCGCTCCTGGCGCGATTCGGTCGGCCGGCGGCAGTGGGAGAGGCTCCCTTTGCCGACCTTGTCATACAGCGAGCCGCCGGTGACGCACCGGTGCTCGCCGGATCCGCCGGCTGGCTGGAGTGCCGTGCAGTGGGGCGCGCCGAGGGTGATAACAACGATCATGTC
>JBIKNV010000073.1:0-9743 GCA_044358475.1 Pirellulales bacterium
GACGAGTTCGTGCTGGTCGACGTCGGCTACAAGAGCGAGGGCCAGATCCCGCGGAACGAGTGGGATGAAGGCGAGCCGGTGCCGCAGATCGGCGACACCGTGAAGGTGCTCCTCGAAGAGTTCGAGGACGGCGCCCTGGAAGAGCAGCGGGGCATGATCTCGCTCTCCAAGCGGAAAGCCCAGCGGATCGAAGACTGGCTCAACGTGATGTCGAGCGTCAAGGAGAATGACGTCGTCACGGGCTACGTGCTGCGGAAGATCAAGGGCGGCCTGCTCGTCGACATTTCCGGGGTCAACGTCTTCCTGCCCGCGAGCCAGGTCGACATCCGTCGCCCCGCCGACATCGGCGACTACTGCGGCCGTGCGATCCAGTGCCTCGTGCTGAAGATCGACGACGTCCGTCGCAACATCGTCGTCTCCCGTCGGGCCCTCATCGAGCAGGAGCGGGCGGAGCGGAAGAAGCAACTCATGGAAGTGCTCGAGGTGGGCCAGATCCGCCGCGGCATCGTCAAGAACATCGCCGACTTCGGTGCCTTCGTGGACCTTGGCGGCATCGACGGTCTGCTCCACATCACCGACATGTCGTGGGGCCGCATCGGCCATCCCAGCGAGATGGTGTCGATCGATCAGGAGATCGAGGTGCAGGTGCTCCACATCGACCGCGAGCGGGAGAAGATCGCGCTCGGGATGAAGCAGCGGACAGCCAGCCCGTGGGCCCAGGTTGCTGACAAGTATCCGGTCGACACGGTCTGCATGGGCACGGTCGTCAACGTGATGAGCTACGGCGCGTTCGTGAAACTCGAGGACGGCGTCGAGGGGCTCGTGCACATCTCGGAGATGAGCTGGACAAAGCGGGTGAGCCACCCGAGCGAACTGGTCAAGCCGGGCGACGAGGTCGAGGTGGTGGTGCTCGCGATCAACAAGGAGAAGCAGGAAATCTCGCTGGGCATGAAGCAGACCCAGCAGAATCCCTGGGAGAAGGTGGCCGCCGACTACCCGCCAGGGGCGCTCGTGAAGGGCGTGGTCCGCAACCTCACCAACTACGGCGCCTTCATCGAGATCGACGACGGCATCGATGGCCTCCTGCATGTGACCGACATGTCGTGGACCCGGAAGGTGACGCATCCCAGCGAGATGCTGGAGAAGGGCCAGGAGGTGGAGTGCAAGGTGCTCTCCGTCGACCAGCAGCGGCGGCGGATTGCCCTCGGCCTCAAGCAGATGGGCGACGACCCGTGGTCGACCGACATCCCCAAGCGGTACAAGGCGGGCGACGTCGTGAAGGGCACGGTCACGAAGATCACCAACTTCGGCGTGTTCGTGGGCCTGGAAGACGGCCTCGAGGGCCTGCTGCACATCTCGGAGCTCTCCGACCAGATGGTGGAAAACGCCGAGGACGTCGTGAAGGTGGGCGACGAGGTGGAGGTGAAGGTGCTCCGCGTCGATACCGACGAGCGGAAGATCGGCCTCTCCAAGAAGCGGGTGGGCTGGTCGGCTGAACGCGAGGCTGCCGAAGCCGCCGTCGATCATTAAGCCGGCCGGAAGCAGCCGCTGCACTACAAGCCAATTGCCTGCACAGGTCCAAGCGTCTCCGGCGGCGATGTGTGGCCGCTGATGCCGGTTCGCGGCTGCACCACGATCATGCCGCCGCGCTCGATGCGACTCGGCTCGTGCAGGCCACCGATCCTCACCCGCCGCGTGACCGGCTGCTGGATCGCCTCGCCGGTGGCCGGGTCGACCATGTCATAGACGATGAGCGATCCGTTCACCCACAGCCGCACCCGCGCGCCGGGCCGGAGCAGCCGCAGATCGACAACGGCCTGGCCGCCGCCGGGTGGGGGCAACTCCGCCGGTGCCGCCAGCGACGGGGCGACCTGCACATCCACATGCACCCGCTCGGCTGGGGGCTGCGTTGGAGGCTGAGGTGGCGGTGCGAATTCCGCCGCTGGTTCGGGGGCTGGCGGCTCATCCCCGGCGTCGGCCGCCGAGGGCACGGTGGTGGCGTTCAGTAGGCTCTGGCCTTTGCTCATGATCCAGCCGGCGTCACCGGTGAGGGAGAAGCCGCCGACGAGGATGCCGAGCATCGAGCAGCGGGCGAGGAAGGTCCGCATCGGGAGAAGGGTTCCGGAAGGGGGAACGGAAGCCAACAACTATGCCACAAGGCTGGCCCCCGTGCGCCGCCGGCGCGAGCCCATCCCACAGGAAGCCGCCAGGCGCAAGCCGGCGGGATGATCCGCCATTCGGTACCGATCGCTCCGCTGGCCCCCGGGCTCGCGCCCGGGGCTTGCTGCTGGACTGCACGGCCAGCCGCAGGGCGCAAACGCTTTCCCAGCCAGCCGCCAGGCGCAAGCCGGCGGGATGACGCGCGAACCAACGCCGCCGCAGCCCCCGGGCTCGCGCCCGGGGCTAGGTGGTGCCAGCACTGACGCGCAAGCCAACGGCATTCCCCCACTCAGCCGCCAGGCGCAAGCCGGCGGGCTGATCCGCCAGCCGGCGTTGTCTGAACCGCAGGCCCCCGGTGGACCGCACAGCGTGCCTACCCGCCCGGATCGTTAGAATTCGGATTCCTGGATTCCCTGCTCCGCACGACATGCCCCTTGGGTCGTCGGGGTCCGCTGCCACCGTCTCAGTTCGTTGCTCATCGAGTCGCCGCTTGATGGAAAACCACGCTTATTCTGCGATTGAAATCACACTCCTCACGCCGCCGGGGCGGGGGGCCTTGGCGGTGGTGGGTGTAGCTGGGCCGGGGGCGATCGACCTCGTGGCCCGCTGCTTTACGCCCCGTGGCAGGCAGCGGCTTGCCGACCGGCCCGATGGTGCGATCGTTTTCGGCCGCTGGGGCGATCCCGAGCGGGGCGAGGAACTCGTCGTCGTGCGGCATGCCGCTGACCAGCTGGAGGTGCATTGCCACGGCGGGTTCGCGGCCAGCGACGCCGTGATGAAGAGCCTCCAATCCTCAATTGCGTCTGGCCAGCAAGCCGCAGGGGGCGAGCCCGCGGGACGACTCACCAGCCGGCGCCGCTGCAATCCACCGGGCTCGCGCCCGGTGCTTCCTGATGGAGGCTGCACATTGGCCGGTGAACTCTCCACCATCGAGGCCGAAGCTCGCGCGGCGCTGGCCCGCGTCGGTGGCCCCAAGGCGGCTCGGATTCTCTGCCGGCAGTTGGCCGGCGCGCTTGCTGACGAGTTCGACCGGATCGACTCGCTCCGGCAGGTAGGCGACTTCACCGCCGCCGACGCGGTCACCGAGCGACTCCTGCTGGCGTCCCGCGTTGGGCTTCGGCTCATGGATCCGTGGCGGGTGGTCGTGAGCGGGCCGGTGAACGCGGGCAAGAGCAGCGTCGTCAACGCCCTGGCCGGCTACTCCCGCAGCGTCGTCTCGGCTGAGCCGGGCACCACCCGCGACCTGGTGACCACGCGGCTCGTGCTCGGCGGCTGGGAGGTCGATCTGATCGACACGGCCGGGCTGCGCGACGCAGGCGAGGCGGCCTCGGCCACGGAGCGAGCCGGCATCGAGCGGGCGGTGGCCGCCGCTGCGAATGCGGACCTGGTGGTCTGTTTTACGGAAATGCGGCCATCCATGGCCCGCATTTCCTTGCCGGCCATCCGGCCGGAAGAAACACGGGCCTCCAGCCCTCGGCCTGCTGGGTTGAACCCATCCATGGCCCGCATTTCCTTGCCGGCCATCCGGCCGGAAGAAACACGGGCCTCCAGCCCTCGCGCTGCGTTGCCGAGGTGCATCACCGTTTTCTCGAAGCGCGACCTTGCCCCAAACGTCACGGCCCCACCTGGCGCTATCCTCACGTCTGCCCTTACGGGTGAGGGAATCGAATCGCTTGCTGCGACCATCGTGGCCGCGCTCGTGCCGGAGGAGACTGCTGACCCGTCGCTCCTGATCGGCCCCGTGCCGTTCACGGCCCGCCAGATAGCGACGCTCAGTCGATGACCCAGGAAGCCCCGGGCGCGAGCCCGGGGGCCAGCAGTGGCGTTGATTCGTGCGTCATCCCGCCGGCTTGCGCCTGGCGGCTGGGTGGGGGACACTCACACCTGGCGGCTGGCTGTAGTCACTACACCACATAGCCCCGGGCGCGAGCCCGGGGGCTGCAGCGGCGCTGATTCGTTTATGCTTGCGGCACCTGTGGCAACAGTGTCCATCGCATGAATTTCCTGCATGAACCGCCCTTGGCTCCACAAATTCTCCGACGCCTTTCGCGGCCTTCGGCGGGCGGTCCGCAGCCAGACGAGCTTCGCCGTCCACCTCACCGTGGCCGCGGCCGTGGTTGTGGCTGCCGCCGTGCTGCGGGTGTCGCTCGTGGAGTGGTGTCTGCTCATCGGGGCGATCGGGTTCGTGATCACGGCCGAGGTGTTCAACACCGCCATCGAGTCGCTCGCCCGCGCCCATGACGTGGGCCGTCATCCCAGAATCCGGGATGCTCTCGACATGGCCAGTGCCGCGGTGCTTGTGGCCTCGATCACGGCGGCCGGGATTGGAGTCGTGGTCTTCGGAACTCGCGCTGCCGGGTGGCTCGGCCTTTGGTAGGGTGCCCGCCGTCGGCGTGGGAATCACGCCGTGGTTCATTCCTTCTGGAGGTGGTTATGGCGAAGTTGCTTGCCGAGGCGATCGGCACCTTTTGGCTCGTGTTGGGCGGATGTGGCAGTGCCGTGTTGGCGGCTGCGTATCCGGATCTCGGGATCGGCTTTGCGGGCGTGTCGCTCGCGTTTGGCCTGACCGTGCTGACGATGGCCGCCGCGATTGGCCACATCTCGGGCTGTCATTTGAACCCGGCCGTAACGGCTGGGCTCGTGGCGGGCGGACGCTTTCCTGCGAAGCACGCGCTCGGCTACATCATCGCGCAAGTGGTCGGCGGCATCGCCGGCGCGGGCGTGCTCTACCTCGTGGCCAAGGGCCTGCCCGGCTTCGATCGGGTCGCCAGCGGCTTTGCCTCCAATGGCTTCGGCCCGCATTCACCCGGCGGCTATCCAATGGCCAGCTGCTTCCTCATCGAAGTGGTGCTCACGGCGGCCTTTCTCTTCGTGATCCACGGGGCGACCGACAAGCGGTCGAGCGCGATCATCGCCCCCATCGCGATCGGCCTGTGCCTGACACTGATCCACCTGATCAGCATCCCCGTCACCAATACGTCGGTGAACCCGGCCCGCAGCACGGCGACGGCGGTCTTCCAGAGCGGCTGGGCCCTCGAGCAACTGTGGCTCTTCTGGGTGGCGCCGATCATCGGCGGCATCCTGGGCGGTCTGCTCTATCGCACCGTGGCCGACTGCTGCCACGACTGACTGTGAGGGATGCGATCCTCTGCACGACAGGCAGGCTGTGGACAAAGGCCACGGAGGGCTTTGTCCAAGGGAAACTAGCCGCGTAGGTCGTAGCAGAGGATCGCGTCGCCTTCGCGGAGGTAGAGCAGGCCGTCGAGGATCACCATGTGGGCCCAGCTCGGACGGTCACCGCTGCCCGGCACCTTGAACGAGCTCACCTCTTGATAGCCCGCCGGATCGGCCTTCACGAGCGACAGCGTGCCATCGGCGTAGCGGACGTAGATGTGACCATCAGCGGCGCAGACCGTCGCCGAATTGCGGCCGCTGCCCCGCTCCTTCCAGACGATCGTGCCCGTCATCAACTCCGCGCAGAACGGGATGCCCTTGTCGTCGGAGTCGCCGTAGAGATGGTCGCCGACGAGCACAACGCCACCGTGCTTGTTGGCCAGGTCGGGCTTGAGGCCGTAGATCTCCTCGATCGTGACCTGGCCACCAGGGCCAGGCACCTGCCGCAGGAGGGCGCCGCCCCGCTTGTAGCCGGCCGCGAAGAAGACGAGGTCGTCTTTGATAATCGGCGTGGGGATCACGGCCGTGGTCTTGTCGATCGGGTAGGCCCAAAGAAATCGGCCCGTCTTGGCGTCGACCGCGAAGGCACCCGCGGCAGTGGTCTGGACGTAGACGTCGCGGCCGCCGACGGTGGCGATCACGACCGACGAGTGGCCGGCCCCGCGGTCGAGCTTGATCGGGCAGGCCCAGATCAGCCGGCCCGTCTTCTTGTCGAGGGCCACCATCGTCGCCTGCTCACCGCCGGGTGTGCAGACGAGACGGTCGCCATCGATGGTGACACTTTCGCTGTAGCCCCATACGTCGCCCTTGGTGCCGCCAAACTGTGCCTTGAGGTCGACGCGAAAGACTTCGCTTCCGTCCTTCGTGCGACAGGCGACGAGCTGGCCGAAGGGTGTGATGACATAGACCATGTCGCCATCGACCGTCGGCGTGCTCCGGGAACTCTGCCACGACTCCTGACCATCGGCCCACGGCTGGCCTGTCTTCGTCTTCCAGATGGGCTTGCCGGTGCCGCGGTCGAAACAGGTGAGGTATTCGTCGGCGTCGGAGGCCGTGGAGAGACCGTCGCCGAGCGTGTAGATGCGGTCGCCCACGATCGCCAGGCTGGCATAGCCGCGGCCGGCGCCGGCCGTCTGCCAGACGAGCCGCGGGCCCTCGGTCGGCCATGCTTCGAGAAGGTTGGTGTCAGGGGCGACGCCGGTGCGGTCGGGCCCGCGAAAGGTGGGCCAATCGGCTGCGTGAAGAGTTGCTGCGCACCACACTGCAACCGCCCCGAGGAGCAGATAGAGAACCCGGCCGGGAACGCGCGACCCCATAGATGATCACTCCAGAAAGACTACGAATGCACTGCTTTGAGCCTACGGCCGTGGCAGGAGATGGGTCAATAACTCGGGTGTGAACACCGAGTGATGCAACGACCTTCAGAAAGCCCCGGGCGCGAGCCCGGGGGGCAGCGGCGGCGCCGGCTGGTGCGTCATCCCGCCGGCTTGCTGGGGTGGCAACAGGAAGCACCAGGGCGCAAGCCCGGTGGAATGCGGCGGTGGCGGGTGGTGCGTCAGCCCGGCGGCTTGCGCCCGGCGGCTTGCTGGGGAACGGTCCCGCAACCGAACGGGAGGGTAGAATACTTTTCTGAGGTTGTCCGAAAACCGGCACGCCCGGTGACAAGCGAGGATGAGAGAGGAGTGGAGAGCGTGACACAGTCTGCGGCATCGGAAGAACTGTTTGGGAAGCGCGTGACCGTCGAGCAGGTGGAGGAGGGCCATGATCTCGCTCCGAAATTCGACACCGCCGGCTTCATCCCGTGCGTGACCACCGACGTTCATTCGGGCGAAGTGCTGATGGTGGCAGTCATGAACCGCGAGGCTCTCGCCAGAACGATTGAGACCGGCGAGGCCCACTACTTCAGCCGCAGCCGCCAGCAGCTCTGGCACAAGGGGGCCACCAGCGGCCTCATCCAGAAGGTGGTGGAGATGCGGATCGACGACGATCAGGACTGCGTCTGGCTGCGGGTCGAGGTGGCCGGCGGGGCCAGCTGCCACGTGGGCTATCGGTCGTGCTTCTACCGCAAGGTGCCGGTGGGGGCAGAGCGGAAGCAGGGGACGACACTGGAGTTTCTCGAGGCGGAAAAGAGCTTCGACCCAAAGGCCGTCTACGGAGATGCGCCAAACCCCACGCAGCTATAACTATGCAAAGCTCGCCATCCTGGCCTCGCTTTGCTTGCCGACCTCCGGTCGGAACAAAAGCGGGCCTCCAGCCCTTGCCCGTTCAACACGGTTCCGCATACTCGCAACTCGCCATCCTGGCCTCGCTTTCCGCCTGACTATCATTGAGATGAAGACGCCAGCACCGAAAGGATGACTCATGTTGAGCCCCGCACAGGTTGCCGACACCTACTTTCTCGAATCCCGGCACCAGTTGCTGGAGATCGCCGCCTATCTCGATCGCTACGATGCGGCCGTGGCCCGGGCTGGTGACCGCAATGGCCATGCCGGCGCTGCCGACCGGAAGCTCGACGTGATTCGCGAGGCGCTGGCCATCATCGCCGAGGAGAAGCCGGCCAAGGAGCGCACAATCTCACTGCTCGAACTCTTTGCCACCGTCTGACTGGGCCACCATCTATCTATCGGGAGCGCCACCCATGCAGATCATCCAGCCTCACTATCACGCCATCGCCCGCACTGCCCAGGACTATGAGCGGATGGCGATGAGCGGCGTCGTCGCCGTGGCCGAGCCGGCCTTCTGGGCCGGGTTCGACCGGCTCTACCCCGAGACCTTCATCGACTACTTCCGGCAGATCAGCGAGTTCGAGCCGACCCGTGCCGCCCAGTACGGCATCCGGCACTTCTGCTGGGTGGCCGTGAACCCGAAGGAGGCCGAAAACCCCACGCTCACCCGCGAGGTGCTCGAGCACTTTCCCGAGTTTTTCGCCAAGCCGACGGTGCTCGGCGTCGGCGAGACGGGGCTCCACAAATCAACGAAGAATGAGTGCGATTCGCTCGAGGCCCATGTCGAGATCGCGATGAAGCATGGCCAACTCGTGCTCATCCATACGCCGCATCTCGCCGACAAGGCCCACGGCACGAAGAAGGTGCTGGAGGTGCTTGCCGGGATGAACGTCGATCCCGAGCGGATCTGGATCGACCACGTGGAGGAGCAGACGATCCGTCCCTGCCTCGACGCGGGCTACTGGGTGGGCTTTACGCTTTACCCGATCACGAAGTGCTCGCCGAAACGTGCCGTCGACATGCTGGAGAAATATGGCCGCGAGCGGATCCTCGTGAACTCGTCGGCCGACTGGGGCCCGAGCGACCCCTTCACGCTCCAGGAGTGCATCCTCGAATTCCGCCGCCGCGGCCACTCGCTGCAGGAGGCGATCGAGGTGTTTCACAACAACCCCTGCCGCTTCCTCGGCCAGAACCCGAAGTTTGACATCCAGCCGATCCGCGTCGAGACGGTGGGCGTCGCCGCCCGTTCGTAGCCCATCCCAGGCAGCCCGGAGCGCGAGCAAGGGGCCTGGATCGCCGCAATATTCGCACTCGCCGAACTGCCTCATGTCGTCATCCACCACCCAGCTCTCCCTCATCCGCCAGTTGAGATTCTGTGCGGGCCACCGGCTCTACAAGCACGAAAGCAAGTGCGCCTTCTTCCACGGCCACAACTACCGCGTCGATATCGAGGTGGTGGGGCAGGGAGGTGGCACGGAGGTCGATGCCGTCGGCCGGGTGGTCGACTTCTCACAGATCAAGCAGCGGATGCTCGGCTGGCTTGACGCCCACTGGGATCACGCCTTTATCGTGTTCGAGCAGGATGAAAACGCGCTGCTCGCAGTGCGGATGGTAGAGCCGACGAAATACTTCGTGCTTCCTTGGAACCCGACCGCCGAGAATATGGCCCGCTACCTGCTGGAGGTGGTGGCGCCGGAGGTGCTCGGCGATCTGGGCGTGGTGGCCCGCGAGGTGCGGGTGTGGGAAACCGAGGAGTCGTGCGCCGTCGCCACGAGCAGGTAACCCATGCCCTACCCCGCTACCCGTCTGCGTCGCAACCGCCAGCATGATTGGCTCCGCCGCGTCGTCGCTGAAACGACCCTTTCCCCGGCCGACCTCATCTGGCCGGTGTTCGTGCACGACCACGAGGCGAGCCTGCCCGTGGCGAGCATGCCGGGCGTGGAGCGGCTCTCGATCGACGGCGTGGTGAAGGCGGCCGATGAGGCCCGGCAGTTGGGCATCCCGGCGTTGGCCCTCTTTCCCGTCGTCGAACCGCACCACAAGTCGGACGACGCTCGTCACGCCTACGATCCCGCGAACCTCGTCTGCCGCACCGTCCGGGCGATTCGCGACCGGCTCGGCGATGCGGTTGGCCTGATCTGCGACGTGGCCCTCGACCCCTACACGAGCCACGGCCATGACGGG
>JBIKNV010000076.1:0-9674 GCA_044358475.1 Pirellulales bacterium
AGGTCTTGGGCACGCTGTTGGGCCGCACGCAGACGATCGCCTCGACGGCCACCTCCTGCTCCATCGCCAGCCGCCGGCGAATCGCCTCGAAGGCGGCAGAGATCTCGTGCGGCTCGCGACGGCCCCGCTCCAGTTCGGCCACCACGACCACCCGTTCCCGCCCCTCGATTTCGACGGCAAACGCCGCGATCGATCCGGCCCGCACCAGCGGCGTGGCCTCGGCCACGGCATGCTCGATGTCCTGCGGATAGTGGTTGCGGCCGCGGATGATGATCAGGTCTTTGAGCCGCCCGGTGACGAAGAGTTCGCCGTTGTCGAAGAAGCCGAGGTCGCCGGTCCGCATGTAGGGGCCGGGGTTAGGCCGCCAGCGGGTCACGCTGCCGGTGCCGGCCTGGGCATCGGCCTGGGCGAGCATCGCGCCAAACGTGGCAGCCGTCTCCTCGGGGCGATTCCAATAGCCCTGGGCGACACTCGGGCCACTCACCCAGATCTCACCGATCCGACCGGGTGGGAGAGACTCGCAGGTCTGTGGATCGACGATGTGCACATCCTGGCCATCCAGTTCGCGGCCACTCCCCACCAGCCGGCGGGCAATGACGGCATTGTCGGGAGCCCCCACGGCGGTGCCCGTCTCGATCGACGTGGCATCGAACGTGCGGATCACCGGGGGCTCGAACTTCATGCCCCCGGTCACCATGAGCGTGCTCTCGGCGAGGCCATAGCAGGGGTAGAAGGCCTCACGACGGAAGCCGCTCACGGCGAAGGCCTCACAGAAGGCGTCGATCGTCTCGGCCCGCACCGGCTCCGCCCCATTGAAGGCCAGCGACCAACTGGAGAGATCGAGCGCCGCCCGTTGCTCGGGCGTCGTCTTCCGCACGCAGAGTTCGTAGGCGAAGTTCGGCCCGCCGCTGATCGTGGCCCGGTAGCGGGAGATCGCCTGCAGCCACCGCAACGGCTTCTGGAGGAAGGCCACCGGCGACATGATGACGTTGAACTTGCCACCATAGAGCGGCACCAGAATTCCACCGATCAGCCCCATGTCATGGAAGCTCGGCAGCCAAAACACACCTGATTGGCTCCGCGTGATCTCGAAGGCCTGCATGATCCGCAGCGAGTTGTGCAGCAGGTTCTCGTGCGAGAGCATCACGCCCTTCGGCGTACCGGTGGAGCCGCTGGTGTATTGCAGGAAAGCGAGCGTGTCGCCGTCGATATCGGGCCGCTGCCAGCGGTCGGCCCAGGTCGGCTCCAGTTCGCTGTCGACCTTCCAGATGAGGTGCTCGAGACTCGGGGCCGAGGCCCGGAGGGTGTCGAACCGGTCGAGCACGTCGCGGGTCGTGAGAGCCACCGCGGCATCCGCGTCGGCGGCGATCGCCTCGATCCGCTCCACGGAACGGTTTTTCCGCGGCGGATAGGCCGGCACGGCGATCGCCCCGCCGTAGAGACACCCCATGAAGGCGGCAATGAAGTCGAGGCCCGAAGGGTAGAGCAGGAGCACCCGCTTGCCCGCCATTCCTTCACTCACCAACCACGCCCCCACGGCCCGCGCCTTGCGGTCGAGTTCGGCGTAGGTGATGTTGAGTTCTTCGGCTTCCCCATCGACAAGAAACGTAAACGCCCGGTCATGGGGCCTGTAGGCGGCCCGCTGCCTGAGCAGGTCGACGATCGTCGGGGCGATCGAGGCTTCGGTGGAGGGTACTGGATTCACGATCAGGCAGCCCTGGGATGGGGTAACCTCAGGGACTTCGGCAGGTTCCTCGGGCCCACGCCAGAGTCTACCCACGGGCACCAGACAACCGGAAGTTTTGGTTTTTCCTCGGGTTTCCCCGCCGCTTCTTCGCGGTCAGGACCGCTCCGGTCGTGCCGCTTGTACGGGTCTTGCGGCACACAGGATACAACCCAACTCGCTGCGACGTTCCCCGCCCCCGGCTCATCCACGAGCCAGCTCCTCGAAAAACAACCGCTCCAGATCGACGAACCGGTCCGGCGGAATGTCTTCGGCGCGAATCGTGACGTCGAATCCAAGCGCCGCATAGACCGCCTCCACCGCCTCGACCGCGGCGGCCTGCTGCCTTCCACCCGCCAAGCGGATGAGCACGCCTCGCAACACCTTCCGACGATGGCAAAAGATGTCGCGAACGAAGCCATGGAACCGCTCGCGGTCGGCGATCCGCGCGCGGCGATCGGGCTCGAGGTCGAGGCGGACGATCGCGGAATCGACCTTCGGCCGTGGCCAGAAGACGCTCGGCGGCAGGATGCGGACGATCTCCGACCGGCACTGGCTCCCGATCCAAACCGAGAGCGCGTTGTAGGAGTGCGAGCCGGCCGCCGCGGTCATCCGCTCGGCCATCTCCCGCTGAACGGTCACGGTCGCCGAGTCGAAAGGATGGGGCAGGGCGAGCAGGTTGGAGATCACCGGTGTGGCAACACAGTAGGGAAGGTTCGCGACGAGGAGCAATCTGCCCTGCGGACAGGCGGCACGAGCCTCCTCGATCGCGGTGATTGCCTCCGGTGCCAGCCGATGTTTGCCGGCCAGGACATCCGCTTCGACGAGCCGCACGTTTTCACACTCAATCACCCGCTCACGGGCCAATTGGGCCAGCCGTGGATCGATCTCGACGGTGACCACGCGGCCGGCAGCCCGCGCCAGCCGCTCGGTGAGGGCACCCGTGCCCGCCCCCACCTCGAGCACGACGTCGGCTGGTGTCACGCCGGCGGTTCGCTCCAGCAGATCGAGCAGGTTCAAGTCGACGAGAAAGTTTTGTCCGCGGCGGGCATCGATCGTGAACCCGACCTGCTTGAACAGATCCTTCAAGTAGGCCGTGGTCTGTCGCGCCGGCGGCGTCGATGCTCGCTCTGTCATGTCCGTCATGCCGACGCCTCCCGGGCAGTGAGCCAGCGGGCGACGTACTTGAAGACAAGGTCGGTCTCGAGATTCACGGCGTCTCCTTCGGCAAGGGCGCCGAGCGTGGTGTGGGCGAGCGTGTGGGGAATGAGGGCCACACTGAAGGCGGTGGGCGTCACCTCGCAGACCGTCAGGCTGACGCCGTCGATCGCGACGGAGCCCTTGGAGGCCATCTGACCAAGCAGGGCAGCGGGAGCCGAAAAAAAACAGGTGAGCCAGTCACCATCCTGCCGCCGCGACTCGAGCCGACCGAAGCCGTCGACATGGCCGGTGACGAGATGGCCGCCGAGGCGGTCGGAGAGCCGCAGCGAACGTTCGAGGTTGACCGGATCGCCTGGCTGCAGGCCGCCGAGCGTTGTGCGGCTCAGCGTTTCCGGGCCGGCCTGGAATTCGATCCGCGGCCCGTCGAGCCGCACCACCGACAGGCAGCAGCCGCTGGTGCAGATGCTCTCGCCCAGCGCGGCCCCTGCCGCGATGTTCGCCGCCTCGATCACCAACCGCTTGCCCGGAGGCTCGTCGACCACGGCGGCCACGCGCCCGAGCGATTCGACAAGTCCGGTAAACATCGTGAGCAATCCGTGAGGCGTTTTTGGGCACGTGAAAGAATGATGTCGAGGATAGCCGTCGCGGGCGGCTCCAACCACGCACTTGCGTGTCTCCCGGGGGTTGGCACAATTGCCGCCACAGACGCGACCGAATTCCCCCACCTGACTTTCCCCCGAAAGGCCTCGCCCATGTCCACGATCGTCGACATTCACGCCCGCCAGATCCTCGACAGCCGGGGCAATCCCACGATCGAGGTCGACGTGACCCTCGCCGACGGGGCCTTCGGCCGCGCCGCGGTGCCCTCCGGTGCCAGCACCGGTGCCCACGAGGCCTGGGAGAAGCGGGACGGCGACAAGGGCGCCTACCTCGGCAAGGGCGTGTTGCAGGCGGTGGAGAATGTCAACACGCAGATCGCCGAGGAACTCGAAGGCTGCGACGCCCTCGACCAGACGGCGATCGACGAGCGGATGCTCGAACTCGACGGCACGCCCAACAAGAAGAACCTCGGCGCCAACGCGATCCTCGGGGTGTCGATGGCGGTGGCCCATGCGGCAGCCGAGCACTGCGGCCTTCCGCTCTACCGGTACCTCGGCGGCGCCACCGCCCGGATTCTGCCCGCGCCGATGATGAACATCATCAACGGTGGTGCCCATGCCGACAATCCGCTCGACGTGCAGGAATTCATGGTGATGCCGCTGGGCTTCGACACGTTCGGTGATGCTCTGCGGGCCGGCGTGGAGACCTTCCACGCCCTGAAGAAGGTGCTCAAGGACAAGAAGCTCGCCACCGCCGTCGGCGACGAAGGAGGCTTCGCCCCCCATATCGGCACCTGTGCCGAGGCGCTCGAGGTGATCCTCGCCGCGATCGGCAACGCCGGCTACGAGCCAGGCAGGCAGATCAGCATCGCGCTCGACGTGGCGGCGACGGAGTTGTACGACGCCAAGGGGGGCACCTACACGATCGAGGGCAAGACGCTCGACTCGGCCGGCATGGTCGACTTCTTCGCGAACCTTGCGGGCAAGTATCCGATCGTGTCGATCGAGGACGGCTGCTCGGAGGACGACTGGAAGGGCTGGAAGCTGATCAGCGAGAAGCTCGGGGACAAGGTGCAACTCGTCGGCGACGACCTGTTCGTGACCAATTCCGAGCGGCTCGGCCGGGGGATCGCCGAAGGCGTTGCCAACAGCATCCTGGTGAAAGTGAACCAGATCGGCACGCTCACCGAGACGATTCAAGCGGTGTCGCTGGCCCACCGTTCGGGCTACACCTCGATCGCGAGCCATCGCAGCGGTGAGACCGAAGATGCCACGATTGCCGACCTGGCCGTCGGTCTTTCGACCGGCCAGATCAAGACGGGCTCCGCATCCCGCAGCGACCGGATTGCGAAGTACAACCAGCTGCTGCGGATCGCCGAGTCGCTCGGCGACGGCGCCGTCTACGCCGGCCACGACGTCCAAGCCCGCTGGCCCGGGTGCTAACTTCACGGCTGCAGGGCCATTCATGGCCCCTGCAGCCTTGCGCAGGCGGAGGGAAAGCCAAGGTTTCCCTCGCCTGCGATGGCTCGCCCTCCAGGCGAGCAGGCTTCACGGCTGCAAGGCCATCCATGGCCCCTGCAGCCTTGCGCAGGCGGAGGGAAAGCCAAGGTTTCCCTCGCCTGCGATGGCTCGCCCTCCAGACGAGCCTCGCCCCTCCACCAGAAAGCTCCGTGCGCTAGCCCGGGGGACAGCAGCCACGTCGGTTGATGCATCATCCCGCCGGCTCGCGCCAGCGGCTGTGTGGGGCCATGGCATGCCATCCGGCTCAGCCTCAGGGAACCCGAAGCCTTGCCGAATGAAGGGAGGCACGGGGTTGCCCGTGCCACGGAGCCGGCGTATGCAGACGAGCGCAGCAAGGATTGCGGAGCGATGTCTGCATCCGAGCGAACGAAGGGCACGATGCCCGTAGTGAGCGTCCGGCGATGTGGCACGGGCAACCCCGTGCCGGGTTGAGCGCGAAAGCGTTACGATACAGACGATGCACCGCTTCCGCCTCACCGACAGCCCATGGTTTTGGGGACTCATGTTCTCGCTGATGGCCCTCGTGGGCATCGGCCTGATTGCGCCCAAGTTCGACAAGCGGCAGCGGCAGGTGGAGGGCCGCTTCCTCGGGCGGCAACAGTCCGCCATTGAGCGGGAACGGCGGGCGGCGGGACTACCGCCGGTGGACCTCGCCGACGAGGCGCAGGATCGCGAGATGGTCGCCCCACGGCGGATCGTGCCGCTGTGGACGCTCGCCGTGGCAGCCGGTACGGCCGCGGCTGGGTCAGCCATGATGCTGCGGCGTGAAATACGGCACAATGTCCGACCGGCGGCCAGTTCGGACGCCGGCTGACAACCGCCCCGCAGGGTTTGCCCATGCCATTGGCCCCGTCCAGCACCACCGGCACGCTCCAAATCGGCGACCAGTGGAACGCGATCACCATCATCGCCCACTCGCAGACGCATCCCCTGAAGGCGATCTGCGAACTCACCGAAAACGCCATCGACGCCGGGGCCCGTCACGTGCGGATCGTGCGACGGCGATCGAAGGGGCAATTGTATCTCGAACTCGAGGATGACGGCCGCGGCGTGGCCGCCGACGAAAGCGGCCTCCCCGACTTCCAGCGGATCGCCACGCACCTGTGCGATTCGATGAAGCGACACCTCAGCGCCACGCAGCGGCGGGGCGTGCACGGCGAATTCGGCATCGGGCTGCTCAGCTTCTGGAGCCTGGGCGAGGAACTGCGGATGATCTCCGGCGGCAACGGCACGCCGCTCCGCGAACTCTGCCTCATCCGCGGCCAGCAGCAGTATGAAATTCGGCCGGTCAAAGGCCGCCTGGCGACCGTCGGCACCCGCGTGGTCGTGGGGCCTCTCCTCGAGGCGACGAAGAACCTCGTGACCGGCGAGAAGATCGCCCGCTACCTCTCAGCCGAATTACGGGATCGGATCCGCACGACCGGCGTGGCGATCGACGTGGCCGACCCGGTCGCCCGCCGGCAGATGCGGGTGACACCGCGGGAGTTCGAGGGGGAACGGCTGGAAATCCCCCGGCGGTATGCCACGCCGCTTGGCGATGTCAGCGTCGAGATCTATACGCGTGCCGACGATGCAACCGATCCGGCCGGGATCGCGCTCTGCAAAGACGGCACCCGCGTGCTCGCCACCGTGACCGAGTTGCTCCCGTTCCAGCATGCCCCGTGGAATGATCGTCGGCTCGTGGGCCTCGTCGACTTCGAGCCGCTCACGCTCGCGCCGGGCACCCGCTCGGGCGTCGTACCCGACGCGGCGTTCGAGAACCTCGTGGCAGTCGCCCCGGCGATCGAGCGCGACATTCTCGAAACACTCTCCACCCGAGAGCAGGCCGAGGCAGAGCGGGCCAGCCGTCAACTGCTCAAGCAGGTGCACAAGGCCTTCACGTCGGCGCTCGCCGACCTGCCCGCCGAGGACTATTTGTTCTTCGATATTCCGAAACAGGCGCCCGTGTTGCAGCCACATGCCGGCGGAGCCGGCGACTCGCTCGCAACCAGCGGGGCCGAGGGCTCGAGGAATCCGGGCGACCCCGGCAATCCGGCAGCGCCCCCCATGCTCTTTGCCGTCGAACCGGGGCCGCTGGCGACGATTCGGATCACCCCGCGGCATCCGCGGCGGCCTCCCGGCCGCGGCTGCCGACTCGTGGCCACCGCCTTCGACGCCCAGGGTGTGGAGGTGGCCGCCGGCCTGACGTGGTCATGGAAGGTCGTGGCCGGGACGGCCACGCTCGAGCCCGATGGGAAAGCGTGCGTCGTCACATCAGCGACCACGGGGATGGTCGTCGTGGAGGCGGTGGCGCGACAGTTTTTGATCGAGGCGACCGACCGGGTCGACGTGAAATTTGTCGAGCCGACGCAGGGCGAAGGGGACGGGGGACGAGGACTGCCTTCCTACCGGCTCGAGGCCGAGCACGGGCAGCCGTGGCGGTCGCGGTACGACTCGGCCGCCAACGAAATCGTCATCAATTCCGCGCACCGCGACTTTCTCGCCAGCCGCACGTCGCCGGCCCGGCATCGCCGCTATATCGGCAAGCTCTACGGCAAGGAGGTGGTGCTCAGCAACTTCCCGCACGAGTCCCCCGCCGAAGTGATGGAGCGACTCATCGAAGTCACCCTCCGCACCGAAGACGCGCTGTAACGCTGGTGCAGCCCCCGGGCTCGCGCCCGGGGCTTTCTGGGGCAGGGCGCAGCAAGCCGCCATGCGCAAGCGGTTCCCACAGGAAGCCGCAGGGCGCAAGCCCGCGGGACGACGCACCACCCGGCGCCGCCGCAGTCCACCGGGCTTGCGCCAGGTGCTTGCTGCTGGAGGGCTTCCTGTTCTCAGCCAATGATGCTCCGCCGGCGGCTCACGTAGTCCCAGACCACGAACCGGTCGAGATCCTTGCCGGCCGTGAAGAAGACGCGGCCGCGGGCCGTCTCGGCGAGCCGATAGGCAAATTGAATGTCTTCTCGCGACTGCGACCAGCCGGAGAGCAGGAAGACGTTGATCGTGATCCCGTCACGACGGCAGGCCCGGGCCTCACGGAGCGTCGCCTCCTCCGTCCGCGGATGGGGCGGGTAGAGTAGGTAGAGCTGCTCCCCTTCGAAGTGCGCCGTCGGCAGCCCGTCGGTGATAAGAATCACTTGCTTGTTGGGCGTGTCTTGCCGGGCGAGATGCTGTCGCGACAGCTGCAGGGCATGCTGAATGTTCGTGAAGTGGGGGGGGATGTCGGTCTCGGAGATGGCGGGATCGGCCATGTCGGCCCGCAGCCGCACGACGGCATCAAAAATTGTCACCGGCTTGGGAAGGAGCGTGGGAATCTCGCCGAGCGGCCGCGGCTTCGCGAAAGAATACATCTCGATGAACTGCAGGTAGTCGCCGGGGAACTCCTTCTGCACGAGGCCCTGCAGCGCCAGCGCCATGCGTTTGACGCCCACATACAGCCCTCCGTAGCGCATCGATCCGCTCATGTCGAGCACGACGGTGGTGGCGCACTTGGGCGTGTTGCGGGTGCGATGCACCTCGATGTCGCGGGAATCGAGCCGCAGCGGCCGGCCCGCCGCCGACGGATCACCGGCCTGCCGGAGCATCGCGTTCACGAGCGATCCGGGAATATCCATGTGGGCCACGGAGTCGCCAAACTCGTAGGGCCGCGTCGGCACCATCTCGACGGCCCCGTCGCCAGTGACATTCACCTGATGGCGGCCGGTTCGGGAGGGATCGAGTGACGAAAAAATCTGCTCGAGCAGCTTTCCCTGAAAGAGCCGTAGGGCCTGCGGCGTGAGCTGATAACCCCGCTTCGTCCGTTCGAGCCCCTGCTGGGCGGCCATCTGCTCGACCAGATCCTGCACTCGCCGTTTGAGCGCATCGAGCTCGTCGAGCTCCCCCTGATCGATGTACTGGCCGAGCGCCTCCATGTCGATGAGGGCCACGCGGGCATTCTTGCGGGCCTCCTCCAACTGCTGGAGCAGTTCATCGATTGTCTCCAGTTCCTCCTTGATCTCGAGGGCCTCGGGCACGGTGAGCTTTTCGCGACCGGTAAACGTCCACTTCGCAGCGAGTTCGTCCACCTGATAGACCTCGCCGAGGCGATCCATAAGCCCGACGAGTTGCCCGCTGAAACGCCCCTGATCATCATCCTGCGCATACCAAAGCCGCTCCAACTGACGCAGCTGCTCCGTCTGCACCGCCTTGTGAAGAGCCTCGCGAGACTTCGCCGGCGGCTGCGCCCGCTGGGCCGCCTCACGAAACGCGTTGCGGGCCTTCTTTCGCACCACGTCGGTCTCGTACCGCTCGAGGATCTTCCGCCGTCGCTCCTCGAGTTGCCGCTTGATCGAATCGAGCGACCGCCCCAGCCCCTTGATCTGGTCGGGATCGAGCACGACCGCCTGGGCCAGCTGCTCCTCGGTCAGTTCGTCGATGCTGCCGAACTCGAGCAGGTGTTCGACCGCCGGCGTGACGAGATCGACCTGCGGTGGCCGCGGCGGCGGAATCCGCGCGGGATCGTACCGCTGGTACGTATGCACGATTCCACCGAGCGTGTCACGAGATGGCATTGAGCGAAAGCCCTGTTTGTTCAATACACGTTGGAGCGCAGGTATCGATCACCATCTGCCTGATCAAGCGATGCTCCCGCGAGGGGTTGCCCGTGCCGTGGGAGCCGGCTTTGGCAGCGAGCGCAGGCAGGATGCCGAAAG
>JBIKNV010000182.1:0-5809 GCA_044358475.1 Pirellulales bacterium
CGACCTGCAGGTGAACTGCATGGATGGTCCGCCTGATCGGCTGCTCGCGCAGCTTGCCCTGCATGAATTCGACGTCGTGATCAGCGACGTGCCGGCCAGCCCGCGGCTCGGCATGAAGTCATTCAATCACCTGCTTGGCGAATGCGGCGTGACTTTTTTCGGCACGCGGGAACTGGCCCGCCGCTATCGACGGGGTTTTCCGGGCTCGCTCACCGATGCGCCAATCTTGTTGCCGGCTGGCAATACGTCGCTGCGGCGGACGCTCGACCAGTGGTTCGATGAACAGGGCCTCCGCCCGCGGGTGCGTGGTGAATTCAGCGACAGCGCGCTGCTGAAGACGTTTGGCGCCGTGGGGGAGGGCCTCTTCGTGGCGCCGTCGGTGGTGGAGGCCGATGTGCGGCGGATGTACGACGCGGCGATCGTGGGTCGGGAGGAGTCGGTGCGGGAGCGGTTTTACGCGATCACGGTCGACAAGCGGCTCAAGCATCCCGCGGTCGTCGCACTCACGCGGGCCGCCCGCACGAGGCTGTTTCGCGGCGACACCGCCGGCAGCAATCCAGTTCACGAATAAGCCGCAGGGCGCAAACGTTTCCCACCCAGCCGCCAGGCGCAAGCCGGCGGGATGCGCCGGCAATCACCGGCCGCTGCAGCCCCAGCGCTCGCGCCCTGGGCTTTCTGGTGGACGGGCACTGCCCGCCGCCCCCACCCAGCCGCCAAGCACGAATGTTTCCCACCCAGCCGCCAGGCGCAAGCCGGCGGGATAATGCGTTACCTTGCACTGCCCGCCTGGAGGGCGCGCTTACGCGAGCGAACGGATGTTCGCGAAGAAACCCGAGGCCACGATGGCGAGGGTTTCGTATAGCCAGCCGCCTACCACTTCAGGCCGAAGCGGGCGCCATCCGTTGGGCTGCCGAGGCCGCCCTTGAGGGGCGTCGTCCGCGTTCGTTTCACCGGTGCCGGCTCCTCGGCGACAGACTCTTCCGACTCAGCCGGCTCGTCCGCCCCGGGGTGCTGCGGGGGCTTGGCCTCGAGGGCCTTGATGGAGAGCGACATCCGCTGCTCGTCGGGATCGACGGAGAGCACGCGGCACTCCACCGACTGCCCCTCCTTGACCACGTCGGCCACGCTTCGTACACGACGCGACGCGAGCTCCGACACATGCACGAGCCCCTCGACGCCGGGCTCGAGCCGCACGAACGCGCCGAAGTCGGCAATCCGACTGACGGTGCCCTTCACGGTCGCACCGGTGTGATACTTCTCGGCGGCCTTCGTCCACGGGCTTTCGATCAGGTCGCGGGCCGAGAGGGCGATCTTGCCGGTCTGCCGATCGACCTTCTTCACGACCACGCGCACCTTCTGCCCCGGCTGCATCACGTCGGCCGGATTGGCGACGCGTTCCCAGGAAAGCTGGCTGACATGCACGAGACCCTCGACACCGTTGCCAATGTCGACGAAGGCCCCGAAGTCGCGAACGCTCCGCACGATGCCGTCGAGTTGCTCGCCGACGTCGAGCGTTTCAAGCATCTTCGCGCGGGCATCGGCCGCCTGTCGCTCGATCACGGCCCGTCGGGAAAGCACCAGCCGCCGCGCGGCGGGCACGAGCTCCGTCACGAGGCTCTCGAGCGTCTGGCCGACCATCTCTTCGAGGTTTTCCACCCGCCACGGGCTCACGGCCCCGGCCGGCATGAAGCCTCGCAGGCCACCCACCTCGCACTCGAGGCCCCCCTTGTTGGTGCCGGTCACGCGGGCCTCGACGATCATGCCTACGTCGAGCTGCGACCAGTCTTCCACGGCAATCGCCCGGTTGGCGGGCGCGACCTCGTAGAGACCGTCGTCGTCATTCCGGCCACCGATGCCGACCTCGATCGTCTGGCCGACCGTCGGAAGATCCTCGCCCTCGTTGAACAGACCGACGAGTTTCATGGCGCCCTGTCGGCGGCCACCCAGATCAATGAAGGCGGTGTCGGGGCCGACCGCGATGACGGTGCCGGTGACCCGTTGGCCAGGTTCGAGCGGTTTCTCGGCCTGGGCCGGTGTCGTCTTCTCGAGCAGTTCATCGACGGCGATGCCATCGAGCGCCGCGGCGAAGTCGGCCTCGAGATCCTCGTCGAGATCGGCCCGCAGGTTGGGCACGGCCACCCGCTTCTGTGGCGGCACGACGTCGGCAAACGGCGACTTGGGCTCATTGCCACCGCGCCGATCGCGTCGTCCACGGCCACCCGATCGCGGCTGGCGAGCCGGCTCGCTGCCCGCGGGCGATTCAGTATGCGTCGGAGCCGACGCTCCGACGTCGGCCGCCGGAGCCGAAGCCCCGACGTCGGCTGCCAGAGCCGGCGCTGCCGCCTGAGCAGGAGTCGCGGTCGCTGCCGGAGCACCTGCTGTCGACGTGACGTACTCCACCTTTGGCGCCAGCGACGGCGGCTTCACGCCCGCCCGCTGCGTACCGATGGGGATGCGTCGCGGAGGAGCCTGCTCCTGGGCGGGCTGCTCTGGAGGTGCCTCGGGCTTGGAGGTTTCGGACGCTGCGCCGTCTGACATGGAGGCCTTCACAAGAAAAATGCGGGAAACAGGACTTGAACCTGCACGGTATTACTACCACCAGGCCCTCAACCTGGCGCGTCTGCCAATTCCGCCATTCCCGCGGATTCAAACCAAAACGATTGTCAGGTGGTTTTGGCGCCAGTCAAGTCGGCCACTGCTGGCCGCACGATAGCCACCGCCTTCATGCCCCCGAAGATGGCCGCCGTCCACGCCAGATCGCCCACTGGCATCCAGCGATAGAAGGGCAGGGCCGCGACGAAACATTCCGCCAGCCCCGCCGCCGTATGGGGATACATCGTGGACAGGGCCCAGCAGGCGAAGTTGGTGGTGAGGAAAAAGACGAGCGAACTGGCCAGTGCTCCGCCAAAAACTGCGATCCATTTTCCCGACCGTACAAACCGTCCGAGCAGCACGGGCCACGCTGTGGCGGCAAACACGATCACGGCCATGGCAGCGGTTCCATAGCCGGGGAGGACAAGATTGCTGATGGCCAGCGCCGCAAGTGGCACAGACGCCGCCACCGCGGCATTGGGCATCACCGCGCCGGCGGCGAGGGCCACACCGGCCATCGGGGTGACATTCCAGAGCGGTTCACCCCGCCAGGTGGGCTGCCACAGCCTGCCGATGACGGCCACCGCCACCAGCACGAACCAGACGCCTGCCAGACCAGCTCGACTCTTCATGGCCACTCACGACTCCTTTCGGGAAGACGGATACACTACCTGTTTTTGCCGGTCCGGCAAGCGAATCCGCCGCGGCCCGCCCGTCAGGGAATCACCGTCATGACCGTCATCGGCTGGGAACGCCGTACCCTCGCCGTCGAACATCTCGAGAGCGGGGTGGTGGTGCTGCGGTTTTTCGTCGCAGATCACGGGCAAAACGTGCTCACGGCCGAGGTGCTCACCGATCTGGCCGCTGTCCTCGATAGCATCGACGCCGGCCCCGAACCGACGGGCCTTGTCGTTGCGTCGGCCCGCGACGGGTCGTTCTTTGCCGGGGCCGACATGAGCCGGGTCGCCGCCCTGAAATCGCTGGCGGCGGACGAAATCCAGCGGCTGTGTGCTGCCGGCCGGTCGCTCTTTGGCCGGCTCTCGAGCCGACCGTGGCCGAGCGTGGCCGTCATCGACGGCGTCTGTCTCGGAGGCGGCCTCGAGCTCGCGCTGGCCTGTGACATGCGGGTGGCGACCGATTCCCCCCATACGCGGCTGGGCTTTCCCGAGGTGAAGCTCGGGCTTCTGCCAGGCTGGGGGGGCACCGTGCGGCTTCCGCGGCTGATCGGCCCCGGGCCGGCTGTGGAATTCACGGCCGCCGGCGAGCCGGTGGATGGTGCGACGGCCGCCCGGCTCGGGCTTGTCGATGCCTGTGTCTCTGCCGAGATGGCACTGTGCTCGGCCGGCATGCTCATCGCATCGGCCCGCACGACACGGTCGCACATCGACCGCCGTCGCGTGCAGGCCGCCGCCATCGCGACCGATCCCGACGAGCGGGCCTTTCTCGAAGCAACCACCGCGGCGGTGATGATCGGCCGCACCGGGGGGCACTATCCAGCGCCCCCGGTGATTCTTCAGACCATTCTTTCCGGCGCCGCCGTTCCGGCCGCCGAGGCGGCGGTGATCGAAGGGCGTGCCTTTGCCGACCTCGCGCGATCGCCAGTATCCGCCCAGCTCGTGCGGCTCTTCCAAATCGGTGAACGCAACCGGCACGATCCCGGGCTCGATGATGCCGGCGACATCGAGCCGCGGGAGATCGCCATGCCCGCCGTGATCGGCGCCGGAATCATGGGAGCGGGAATCGCGGCCCGCCAGCTGCGGTCGGGCTTCACGGTCACGCTGGTCGACGTGCAGCCGGAGGCGATCTCGGCAAGCGTCGGCGGCATTCTCGACGAGGCGGCCTGGAATCGCGACACGAAGCGGATCGATCCGTCGCGGGCGGTCGCGTTGGCCGGCCGGCTCCGCACGGCCACGAGCCTGGCCGCCATCGCGTCGGCTGATCTGGTGATCGAAAGCGTGGTCGAGCGGACCGACATCAAGCGGCAGGTGCTCACCGACATCGAGCGGGCCGTGGGCCCCGACACGGTGATCGCCACCAACACATCGACCAACCCGATCGCGAAGCTGGCCGAGGTGCTCACCGACCCGACGCGGTTTTGCGGCATCCACTTCTTCAATCCCGTCCGGCGGATGATGCTCGTGGAGGTGATCCGCGGGCCGGCCACGAGCGACGCCACCGTGGCTACCGCGGTGGCCCATGCCAAGCGGCTCGGCAAGTGCCCGGTCGTGGTGCAGGACAGCCCCGGCTTTCTCGTCAACCGCATCCTGATGCCCTACCTGCACGAGGCGGTGGAATTGCTTCGCGAAGGCGTCGCGATGCAACGCATCGATCGGGCGGCCCGGGCGTTTGGGATGCCGATGGGGCCGATCGAGCTGTACGACATGATCGGCCTCGACACGGCCTTCTATGCCGGTCTCGTGATGGCGGCGGCATTCGGTGATCGCATCGACGCCTCGCCGGTGATTCCGGCGTTGGTGAAGTCGGGCCGGCTTGGCCGCAAGACGGGTGGGGGCTTCTATCGCTACACGGTGCCCGCCGATGGCAATGCCCAACGGGCACGGATCGACCGGCCCGACGACGGCGTGCCCGCCATGCTCGCGTCGTACGCGCTGCCCGACACGCAGCCCACCGCGGCCACGATCACCGACCGGCTGGTCATCCCGATGCTTCTGGAAGCGGTGCGGACGGTCGACGAGGGCATCGTGCGCGATGGTCGCGATATCGATCTGGCGGTGATCCACGCGCTCGGGTTCCCGGCGTTTCGGGGTGGTCTGCTGGCCTGGGCTGATTCGCTTGGCGCGGCCGAGATCGTCCGCCGCCTCGAACCGCTCGCAACGCTCGGCCCACGGATGACGCCCCCTGACCGTCTCCTCGCACTGGCCCGTTCCGGCGGCACGTTCACCACCGACCTATGAAAAGCAACACTCGAAACGAAATGGCCCCCGGGCTTGCGCCCGGGGCTATGTGGTGGATGGCGGGCAACGCTGCACGCAGCCGCCACCCTGTATCGCCCGCCTGGAGGGCGGGCTTACGAGAGCGAACGGATGTTCGCCAAGAAACCCGAGGCCAGGATGGCGAGGGTTTCGTAAAGCCAGCCGCCGGGCGCAAGCCGGCGGGAGATTTCCACTCAGCCGCCAGGCGCAAGCCGGCGGGAGATTTCCACTCAGCCGCCAGGCGCAAGCCGGCGGGAGATTTCCACTCAGCCGCCAGGCGCAAG
>JBIKNV010000332.1:0-3843 GCA_044358475.1 Pirellulales bacterium
GCCGGCGGGACGGCGCACCAGCCAGCGTTACCGCAGCCGTAGACAACCATCATGAAGCCCGCCTCCCGAACCCCCGAAACCACACCCGTCATCGTCGCCTGCTGCCGGACGGCGATTGGTCGATCGCATCCCGACCGCGGTGTCTTTCGCCACGTGCGGGGTGACGAACTGGCGGCAGCCGTCATCAAGGCGGTCGTCGATTCCAGCGGTGTCGATCCGAGTACGATCGAAGACGTCGTCTTCGGGGCGACCCAGCAGCGGGGAGAGCAGGGGGGCAACGTGGCCCGCTGCGCCGCCCTCATGGCCGGCCTCCCCTTCGCCGCGGCAGGCACGTCGATCAACCGCCTCTGCGGCTCGTCGCTGCAGGCCCTCGCCCAGGCCTGTCATGCGATCGCCGCTGGCGCGGAAAACGTGCAGGTGGTCGGGGGTGTCGAGCACATGCACCACCTGCCGATGGATTCCGCGATCGACATCCACCCGCAGGTGTTTGCCCGATCGAGCCGGGGCATGCTCTCGATGGGCATGACGGCCGAACACCTCGCCGCCGTGCACGGCATCTCGCGACAGAAGCAGGAGGCCTTCGCTCTCGAGAGCCATCGCCGGGCCGCCGCGGCCACGGAGGCCGGGCTCTTTGCCGACGAGATCGTGACGGTGTTCGCCCACGACGAGGCCGGCGGCGCGATCGAAGCCACCCGCGACCAGTCGATTCGCCCCGACACGTCGCTCGCCGCGATGGCCGCGCTCGAGCCGGCGTTTCTGCCGGGCGTCGGCACGGTGACGGCCGCGACGAGTGCACCGCTCAGTGACGGCGCTGCGGCGCTGCTCGTAATGAGCGAGGCCGAGGCCGAGCGGCAGGGGCTCGCCCGGCTCGTACGGGTCGTGGGCACGGCCGTCGTCGGCGTGCCGCCCGCGGTGATGGGCACGGGGCCGGTGCCGGCCGTCACGAAGCTGCTCGATCGCACGGGCCTTGCGCTTTCCGAGATCGATCTCGTCGAACTCAACGAGGCCTTCGCCGCCCAGGCGATCCACTGCATCGAGACACTCGGGCTCGATGGAGAGCGCGTCAACGTCCGCGGCGGGGCACTGTCGATCGGCCATCCTCTCGGGGCCAGCGGCGCCCGCATTGCGACCACGCTCGTGCATGCCATGCGACACGGCGGCGCACGGCTGGGCATCGCGACGATGTGCATCGGGCTCGGGCAGGGGATCGCCGTCGTCTGTGAGCAGGCGGAGTGAAACGATGAATCCGGTCGTCATAGCGCGTGAGACGGAAACGAAGAGTGCGGGTCGGCTACGGCCGGCAACACTCGTCGATCTCATGGTCGCCCGTTGCGAGGACTCGTTTGACCGGCCCGCGTGCCTGAACGTCTTGAACGGCCCGACGACCATCGCCTGGGGCCGGCTGTTCCAGCGGTCTCTCGACGTCGCCGCTGCCCTGACGGCGGCCGGCCTCGCGCGGGGCGACCGTCTCGCCCACGTCGGGCCTCATTCCATCGACTGGATCACCGTCGACCTTGCCTGCCTGCTCTCGGGTGTCGTGCATGTGGCGTTGCATGCCGACGCCGGATCGCAGGAACTGGCGGAGCAGTTCACATGGCTTGGCCCGCGAGGCGTCGTGTTCAGCGGCGGGGTGAGGCCGGTCGCTCCTCCCCCAGGGGCGGTGCTGATTTCTCTGCCGCCGTGGCGTGCGGCCGCAGAGCCCCTGGATCCCGACGCGGTGCAGACGAGCCTCGCCGTCCGGGCCGACGCGTGCGACCCCGATGCTCCCGCGACGATCGTGCTGTCGTCGGGAACGACGGGGCTGCCCAAGGGCATCGTGCATTGTCAGCGGGCGCTCGTGACCAATGCAGTGGCGTCGGCCGAGGTGTTTCTCGACGAACCCAACGACGTGCGACTTTCCTGGCTGCCGATGAGCCATGCCTTGGCCCGCGTCGGTGACCTCTACACGGCGCTGGTGCGCGGCGGCTGCCTCAGCGTGGTGACCGATCGCCTGCGTGTGCTCGACGCTTGCCGCAGCGCGGCCCCGACGGTGATCCTCGGTGTGCCGGCGCTCTTTGAACGGCTGGAACGGGGCGTGGCCGCGGGGCGAATCAGTGATCTGGCCGCGACGCTGGGGGGCCGTGTGCGGGTGTGCGTGTCGGGCGGCGCTCCGCTGCGACGGCGCACAGCGGACTGCTTCGCTCGTCATGGTGTGCCCCTGGTCGAGGGCTACGGCCTGGTGGAGGCGGGGCCGGTGGTCGCCCTGTCCAACCCACGAATCAATCGACCCGGTGCCGTTGGCCTGCCGCTCCCGGGCGTGGAGGTGCGGCTCGATGAGCGGCCGGAGTCACGCGGCCAGCTGCTCGTGCGGACGCCCTGCCGGGCATTGGCCGTGATCGAGCCAACCCACGTCGGCTCCCGGGAAATTCCCTGCGCGGCCGACGCCTGGCTCGCGACCGGCGACACGGCAAGCTTCGATACCGACGGCCAATTGCGAATCACCGGCCGCCTCTCCGAAACGATCGTGCTCGCCACGGGCATGAAGGTGCCGCCGGGTGAGATCGAGAGGAAACTCGCCGAAGACGAGGCGGTCGCTCAGGTCTGTGTGCTGGGCGAGGGATGCCCCTGGCCGGTCGCTCTGATCGTGCCGGAGCCCGCGGTGATTCGTGCCGCGATCAAGTGCATGGGCGTGCGGGTGCTGAGCAAGCGGGCGGCGCTCACTCATCCGCGGGTGCTCGCCTGGCTTGCCCGTCGGCTGGCCCGCTGTCAGGAGTCGTTGCCCCGGTCGTGGCGGGTGCGGCGGGCCGTGCTCGTTGGCCGACCCTTCGATGCGGCGCACGGCGAAGCCACCGCATCGCTCAAGCTGAAGCGGCCGGCCATCGCCGAGCACTTTGCGTGGGTCACACAGGCGGCGGCGCGATCGCTCGACATGGCCTGCGAGACTCCGCATGCCGCAGCCCGCGGGCTCGCCGTCATTCCCTCGGGCAGCGACCGCGAGCAGGTGCCCGTGGCGGATGCCCACGGCCGCTCCTGGCCCGCGACCATGCTCTGGCGAGGCGCGGGCGACGATGGCTTCGCCACCGCGGCGAGCCGGGCCATCACGCCGCTACGCGAAGCGGTGGCTGCCGTGCTCGCACAGTCAGCGCGGTCGATCGCGCGGCTCCGCGAGACTGGCGAGCTCTACGATCCGTTGCCGACGGCCGACCCTCGTCGCCCGCCGATCGACGATGCTCCGCCCCCGTCCACCGGGCTGTTCTCGCGGACTGCCGAAGCGGCCCTCGGCGAGGCCGGCCTGTGGGGGCTTGCCGTGCCGGAAGCCTTCGGCGGCACCGGCTGCACGATGCAGGAATTGGTCGCCGGCATCACCCACATCGCGGCCCTCGCACCGACGGCCGCGGGCCTGCTCTCCGTGCACTCTGCGATCGGCGCCGTCTCGGCGGTGGCAGCTTTTGGAACGGCCGACCAGCAGTCGCGTCATCTGCCGGGGCTGGCGCGAGGAGAGCCGCTTTCGATTTTTGGCGGCACCGAACCCGAGGCGGGGTGTGACCTGGCTGCGGCCGCCGCGCGGATCGAGAGGATCGACGGACGACTCGTGCTCAGTGGCACGAAGCTGTTTATCACAGGGGCCACCTACGGCCGGCTCGTGAAGGTGCTCGCCAGACGAGGCGGCCAGGCGTGTGTCGTGCTCGTGCGATTGCCCGACGCCGACACCACCGGCTTTCGCCTGGTGGGCTACCCGCTCCATCCGCTCAAGCATGCCCATAACAACGCGCTCGAGTTCGATCATTTCCCGATCGATGAGCGGGACGTGCTCGTGATGCAAGCCGCGAAGCCCGATGCCATGAAGATTGTCTGGCACGGGCT
>JBIKNV010000001.1:0-29431 GCA_044358475.1 Pirellulales bacterium
CACCAAGAAGCCGCCGGCGCGAGCCGGCGGGCTGAAACTACGCGTTATCCGATGAGAACGGCCGGATCGAGTCGATGGAGTCGGCGCCGGCGGCGAGCATGACGAGGCGATCGAAGCCGAGGGCCGCGCCAACGCCGGTCGGCATCTCGTCGCCGTGGGCGGCGAGGAGCCGCTGAGGAATCGGCAGCAGGCTGCGGTCGTCAGCCGATCGAATCCGATTGGCAGTGTCGATGCGGGCGGCGAGCACGTCGCGGCTGGTCTCCTCCTCCCAGCCGTTCGCAAGTTCCACGCCACGGATGTAGAGCTCGAACCGTCGGGCCATGCGCTGGTCGTCATGATCGAGCCGCGCGAAGGCCGCCTGCGAGGCAGGCCAGGCTTCGAGCATCGTCGGCCGGCCCTGGCCCAGCCGCGGCTGCACCACCTCGGCGAGGAGGGCCTCAAACCAGCGATCCCAAAGGGCTTGCCGCTCATCAGCGTCGGCGGGGCGAGCATGGTATGACTCGGGCAGACGCAGGCCGGCTGCCCGGCCTGCGTGCGTGAGGTCATCGAGCGTTGCCGTGAGTGGGTCGATCCCGGCATGGGCGGAAAAAGCCTGCGAGCAGGAAAGTCGTTCGATGCCGCCTGTGCCCACGGCTGCGGCGCAGAGCTGCTCCAGCAACGCGGCCGCGTCATCGAGCGTGGTGCCCGGCGCATACCACTCGAGCATCACAAACTCGACATCGTGCTGCGGGCCCCGCTCGCCCGCCCGAAACGACCGGGCGAACTGGTAGATCGGCCCGGCTCCAGCCGAGAGAAGCCGCTTCATCAACGCCTCGGGGCTCGTCTGAAGATAGCGGGGCGGGCCTGAGCCATCGATATGCACGGCCACCGGGTCGATGTGGGCCTCGGGGAGCACCTCGAGGGCGAGCGTCGGCGTGTCGACCTCGATAAATCCGGCCGCGTCGAACACGTCGCGCAGCCGTGCACGAAGATCGGCCCGCAACTGCAGCACAGGTCTGATGGACATGCCCGAAAACTACGTGGTCGCGGCCGGCTTCTTGGCAGCGAGCTTCTCGGCTGTCTCGCGGTAGACAAGCACCGGGCAGGGCGCATGCCGCACGATCGCCTCGGCCACGCTGCCCATCAGGAGTCGTGTCAATCCGGTGCGGCCGTGGGTGCCCAGCACGATCATGTCGGCCTGCTCCTCCTCAGCCAGTCGCACCACCTCGCCGGCCGGATCACCCATCGTGAGACGGTGCGTGAACGGCACCGTCGTGTCGGCCGGTGTGACGTCTTCGAGCATCTCGAGGATCCGCTCCGAACTCGGCTCAGGGATGCCGTAATAGAGTTCGCCGCCACCATATGCCAGCGGCGGCTCCTCGACATGCACGATCAACAGCCGCGCCTGTTGCTGCTTGGCCAGCGCCTCGGCATGCACGAGCGCCGCATCGCTGGCATGCGAAAAATCAGTCGGAAAGAGAATCGTTTTCTGTGCCATGAGAAGGACTCCAGAGAGACGTAAGCTGTGAACATTGCAATGATATCCAGTGAGGGTTTAACCGGCCCAACCGGCTCGGGGGCGGCAAACGTTACGGAAATGCTGCCATCCCTGGCCAGCATTTCCTTCTCCAACTCCGTCGGAAAGAAAAGCGGGCCTCCAGCCCTTACAGAATCGGGAGGCTCGGGGGTCGGCGAACGCTCGACGAGCCTTGGGCGTATCCTCGCCCGGCGAGGAGACTTTTGCCGCCCCCGAGCCGGATTTGCTTAGCCGGCGCTCCCTAATGCAGCCGCATGCCGGGCAGCGCACCAGAATCAGGCGAAAGCAGGAAGACACCTGGGCTGCCGGCTCCGCTGGCCGCCACCACCATGCCCTCGCTCAGGCCAAACTTCATCTGCCGCGGCGCGAGGTTGGCGACCACGACCACGAGCCGGCCAACGAGTGTTGCCGGCTCGTGAAAGCCCTTGATGCCGGCAAACACGGTGCGGGTCGCGTCGCCGCCGAGGCTCACCGTGAGCTTGAGCAGCTTCCGTGCCTCGGGCACCTCCTCCGCGGCGATGATCCGCGCCACGCGGAGATCGACCTTGGTGAAGTCGTCGATCGTGCATTCGGGGGCGAGCGGTTCGGCGGCGAGCGCTTCACCGGAGTCAGCGGCGGATTCGGTCATGGTGGCGGTTCCTGTGGGGGGCGAAGTCGCAGGTGAAGATGGTTGTGTTGCGGCAGCAGCAAGCAAGGCCTCGAGCTGTGTTGCTTCGACCCGGCGCATCAGCGGCTGGAACGGGCCGACCGGCAAGCCGACGAGCGGCTGCTGAGATTCGTCCCATGAGCAGATTGGCCCGCCGACCAAGTCGCCAGCCTGCTCGGCGAGCCGGGGGAGTACCGGCGCCAGGTAGACGGTGATCTGCCGAAACAGGTTGAGGGCCACGCTGGCAACCTGCTGAAGTTTTTCGGCGGCTGCGGGCCCGGCCTTGGCGAGCTTCCATGGCTGTTCCGCATCGACATAGGCGTTGGCCCGGTCGGCGGCCTGCATGATCGTGCGCATCGCACGGGCGAAGTCACACTCCTCGTAGGCCGCCGCGATCTCGGCGCCGTCGGCTGCGGCTCTGGCGAACAGGCCTCCGTCGTCGGGATACGTCGTTGCCAGGCCGGTCGACTCCAGCCAGCGGGCCGTGCGGCTGGCGAGATTGACCACTTTGCCGACGAGGTCGGCGTTGACCTTGGCCGCAAACTCCTCGAGGTTCAAGTCGATGTCATCGATCCCACCGGAAAGTTTGGCCGCGTAGTAGTAACGCAGCGCGGCCGGGTCGAGATGGTCGAGGTAGGTGCGGGCCATGAGGAAGGTGCCGCGGCTCTTCGACATCTTTTGCCCGTTGACGGTGAGGAAGCCGTGGATGCGGACCTTCGTCGGCAGCGCGAGGCCGGCCGCCTCGAGCATCGCGGGCCAGAAGAGCGTGTGGAAATAGGTGATGTCCTTGCCGATGAAGTGATGGATCTCCGCGGGCGGATCGTTGCCGCCGCCGCGGTGCCACCAGGTGGCCAGCGACTCGCCATGCGCCACGCACCACTCGCTCGTGGCGGCGATGTAGCCGATGGGCGCATCGAACCAGACGTACCAGTAATGCCCTGGCTTGTCGGGAATTTCGAAGCCGAAGTAGGGGGCAGGGCGGGAAACGTCCCAGTCGCGAAGTGGCTCGCCAAGAAAATGCCCGGCAAGATAGTTGGCGATTCGAGGATCGAGCGCTCCCGAGGACGTGGTCCACGTGTCGAGAAAGCCGTGGAGCTTCTCGATCGTCACGAAGAGGTGCTCAGCCGACCGCACCTCCGGCGTCGCGCCGGAAAGCGTGCTCACGGGGTTCACGAGGTCGGCAGGGCTATAGGTCGCCCCGCACTGCTCGCAGGAGTCACCGTATTGGTCGGCCGCACCGCATTTCGGACAGGTACCACGGACAAACCGGTCGGCAAGAAACACACCCGCCTGTGGGTCGAAGAGTTGCTGCACGTCGCGGGAGACCACGAGCCCGCGGTCGCGAAGGGCCTGCCAGATTTCGCCGCACAACGTCCGGTTGGCTGGACTGTCTGTGGAGCCGTAGTGGTCGAAGGCGATCTGGAAACCGGCGAAGTCGGCGAGATGGGCCTCCCGCATGCCGCTGATCAGGTCCTGCTCGCTGCGGCCCTCGGCCTTGGCGCGGATCATGATCGCCGTGCCGTGGGTGTCGTCGGCACAGAGATAGATCGCCCGATGACCACGAAGCTTTTGGAAGCGGACGAAGATGTCCGTCTGGATGTACTCGACGAGATGCCCGAGGTGGATGTGGCCGTTGGCGTAGGGCAGGGCGGAGGTGACGAGGATACGGCGATCGGGCATGACGCGGATTGTAGGGGGCGGTGCGGAAACCGGGAAACGATGTGGAAATGGGGGCGACGGGGCAAGGCCAGCCAGTGAGGCTTTGCCTGAAAATGATCTTGTGGCTCCGCGCGGCCGCCGCCACCATTCGCCGCCTCGTTCCCCCCGAACTTGGTGCAGCGACGTGGAGCATTGGATGAGCACCGCACGATATGCCGCCCAGAGCAGCCTTCTGACAGCCGCCTGGTGGATGGCCACGATCTCTCCGGCCCAGGCCGATCCACGGCCGCTCGCGTCCAGCCCGGCCGCTGCCGTGCAGGCTGCCACCCAAGGAGACGTGGTGCTGCTCGACTTTGCCGCCTCGTGGTGTGGGCCGTGTCGTCAGATGGCACCGATCATCGGCGAGATCACGGCGGCCGGCTGGGTGGTGCGGCATGTCGATACCGATCAGGAGCCCGATCTCATCCGGCGGTTTGGCGTGACCGGCGTGCCCTGTTATGTCCTCCTCGTCCGTGGTGAGGAGGTCGGCCGAATCAACGGTGCTACCACGCGAGCCGAGTTGGAGGCCTTGCTCGCCAAGAGCCGCCAGCCGCTCGGGCTGGCCGCGACGCCGGTCGCTGCTGCGGCGCCGGCCGGGCCGAAACCAGCGCACGTGCCCGGCATTCCTCTGCCTTCTTCCGTAGCGGCGGCCCCACTGGCAACCGAGCCGCCCGCGGCTCCTCAGATGATTCCAGGAGCTGTGATACGCGGCCCTGCGTCGGTCCAACCAGCCGGACTGGCGGCCTCCCGCGAACCAGTGTCACGTGGCCCGGCGTCCGCGTCGCCAAGTGCTTCGGCGGATCGATCGCAGGCTCTTCCACCAGACACACGTGCCGCGCTCGAGCAGAGGCTCTTCCAGGCGACTGCCCGGCTCCGAGTCGACGATCAGCAAGGCATGTCGTGGGGCACTGGCACCGTGATCGACTGTCGCCAGGGGGAGGCGCTGATTCTGACGTGCGGCCACATCTTTCGCGATTCCGAAGGAAAAGGGCGCGTGGAGGTCGATCTCTTCGGCCCGCAGGGTCCGCGAGGTATCGCCGGTCAGGTGGTGGCGTATGACCTCACCCGCGACTTGGCCCTCGTGAGCATCTTCACCGATCAGCCGATCGAGCCAGTCCGCGTGGGCGGGGCCGATTGCGACACCGCGGCCGGCGAGGCGGTGGTCACGATGGGATGCAATGGTGGTGACGATCCGACGCTCCACTACAGCCAGATCAACGGCGTCGACAAATACCTCGGCCCCGCGAACGTGCAGGTGGCCGGCCAGCCGGTGCAGGGCCGCAGTGGTGGCGGACTCTTCACGCTCGACGGCACGTTGATCGGTGTCTGCAACGCCGCCGATCCCGCCGACAACGAGGGTCTCTATGCCGCCCTTCCGGCCATCCACGAACAACTCGATGAGGCAGGGCTGTCGTTTGTCTACCGCAGCGTCTACCCCAGCGGTGGCCTGCCAGTCGGTGTGACCGATTCGGCGGGCGTCGTGCCCGCCATGCCCGACGAGATGCCGCAGGTGGCGTTCGACCGGCGCGACCGTGCCGGTGCGGTGCCCACCGCCTCGACCGGAGCTGACCACGAGCCGCCGGGGCGGGTGGCCGCCGGCGTCGCCGGCGCGACGCTTTCCTCTGGCGAGCAGGCTCTGCTCGAGCACGTCCGCCAGCACGAGGGCAAGGCAGAAGTGATCTGCATCGTGCGGCCGCACGGGGCCCCGCAGGCGGCCAGCGAGGTGTTCGTGTTGCAGAATGCGAGCCGTGGCTTTGTCGAACATCTCTCGCGCACCCACCTCGGCGACGCGCAGCAGTCGGTGCAGGACATGGCAGCGACTCCGGCTGCCGCCGTCACGCGGTAGAATCAGTTGCATGCTGCAGGTTCTCGTACGGCATGGTGAGAGCGTCTCCAATCTCGAGGGACGCGTGCAGGGGCAGGAAGACGTCGCTCTCTCGGCTCGCGGACAGGTGCAGGCGGATGCCGTCGCAGCCTGGAGCCGCGCTGAGTTTGGCGGTGCTGCGCCGCCGATCGACGAGGTCTGGTCGAGCCCGCTCGTGCGGGCCCGCGACACCGCGGCCCGGATCGCCGCCGCCCTCGGCCTGCCACTCAAGATCGACGAGCGGCTCCGGGAGTTGCACGCCGGGATCTTTCAGGGCCACCTGTGGGCCGATCTCGAGGAGCGGTTTCCCGAGGCCGTGGCCCGCTGGCGGAGCGGGGATGTCGACTATGCGATCCCCGGAGGTGAGTCTCGGGCCCAGTTGGCGGCCCGCGGGCATGCGGTGCTCGAATCGCTGGCCGCCCGTGACGTGGGTCGCATGATCGTCGTCGCTCACGGAGGCATCCTGACGGCGGCGCTGGGCAGCCTCGTTGGTCGCACCCATCCGCTGCTGGCTACCGCCGCCGAGCGACCGTTCACGAAGCTGCCGGCGCTGGCCAACTGTTCGGTCACCCGCATCGAGTGGCCCGGCCCCATGCTCGTCTCGTTTAACGAGACCGGTCACCTCCCTGCGGCGTGAGCGCGGCGGATGGCTGTTTCGTCACGGTCACCGTCACCGGAGCCGCGTTGGCGACGGCGACACCGTCGAGGTGGGCCGTGGCATGGAGCATGAGGTCGCCTGGCCCGAGATCAGTGGCGGCGACGTTGAGGCCGGTGTCGAGCGGATTGTCATCCGCGGTGAGTCGTCCCAGCACGCGGCCGGCGGTGAACACCGTCACGCTGTCGGCGGGAGTGCCGCTGATCGTGATGTGGAGCGAGCCCGCCATCGAGACGTGCCGCGGCTCGGCGGAGAGCGTGAGGCGCTGGCCGTGGTTGGTGAATGTCACTCCCCGCACCCAGCGGCCCTGAATCTCGAGCGGCGATGAATCGATCGCCACGACCCGCAGCTCATGGTGGCCGTCGCTGAATCGGGCCGTGTCGAGCGGGAGATGGTCGCCCTCCCGGCATGACGCGATACGGATGCCGTCGACGAATATATCGTAGCGGCCGATCGGTGAAGCCTCCGCGGGCGTGCCGTGTGGCATGAGCGTGAGCGAGCCCGCGAGTGGACGTGCCAGATCGAGCGGTTCGCCGGACTGAGCGTCGGCGACGGTGACGTCCACCGTGGGAATGTGCGCCCAGGGCTGACAGAGTGGGTCACCAACCACGAGCAGCTGGTAGGGCGACCGCACCGACCGATAGAAGGCCTCGGCAAGGCAGGCCCCGCGCACGTAATGAAGATGCAGCGCCGGAGTGGGGAACTTGTCGGCGAGCGCGTAGGGCTCGATCACCGTGCCACTCGCCCCGGCGGCTCCGGCCCGGACGAATTCGGAAAGCGGTGTCTGCTCGGCCCCGGGTGAGAACACGCCGCCGAAGCTTGTGAGATTGTCGCAGATCGCTCCCGAAAGGAGTCTGCTGCCACTCGCGGCCCAGTCGAACTCGGCCGTGCCGGCCATCAGGCCGGCGACATCGGCCTTCTCACGTGGCAGCGTACCGGTGACGACTTTGGCGGTGGCGCCGGCGGCCTGGATGGCGGCGACGGCAGCCGGAAAACCGGCGCTGCGGGTGGTCGTGCGGACGTCGGAGTTGGTCAAAAAAAAGATCGTGCCGGCCGGTTGGCTGCCGTCGGCCGCGCTCGATGCTCCGAGGCTCGTGACGATCTCATCCACTGAGTTGCCTCGACCTGCCGTCACGCCGAGCATCACGGCGAGCACATGGTGGCTGCCGCCCGCTGCCGCGGGCTCACCTTCCGGCCCCCAGGCGGTGGTGGCGCGAAAGCCGCGTGTCGTGGCTACGGTGCCATCGGTCGACGGTGGCGGGGCATAGCGGTTGGTATGCCGCCCCAGCCAGCGCGGGATGCTGCCGACGGGTGGCTCGAGCGTGGTGGCATAGAGAAACGTCATCCCGGTGAGGGAGCCGGCAGGATATTTGTCGCGGGCCACGAGCGACGCCGGCAGATCGTCACGGAAATCGATCCGCCAGGGGAAGCCGCATGAGTAGGCGATGCAGTCGATCTGGGTCGCGAGGCCACGGGTATCGATCGCGGTGAGCACGGGCCCGAGGATCCGCTCCCGAAAGACACTGATCGGGACGGCATCGTCGGGGCCGTCCCAGGCGATGGCGAGTACGTTGATTGGCGGAATGCTGCGGAGGGCCACGAACGCATTGGCCACGGCAAGGCTGTCAGAGTTCGACGTGTTGACGACCACGAACAGGTTTTCGGGACCACCGCCGGCGCGGCATGGGAGGGCCCATGACAAGAGCAGCACCGCTGCCAGCCAGAGCGCTGGCGGCGGCACACGAAAAAATCGGTGCCGCGACAAAAACACCGCCCGGCCCTCATTCATTCCTGGCATTTCGCTCATCAAAGAACAATACTCAGGGAGTCCTTTCGAGGGATGAACCCACCACACTGTCCGGCACACGGCTGGCTTGCCCAGGCCAGAGAACGAATGGATACGAAACATGGACAGTTTGGCCGGAAGCGACGAGCCGATCATGGGCTTACGTTGGTGGAGCTCTTGGTGGTCGTCGCCATCATCGGTGTTCTCATCGGCCTCCTGCTGCCGGCCGTTCAGGCGGCCCGTGAATCGGCGCGACGGATGAGTTGCCAGAACAACCTCAAGCAGATTGGCTTGGGGATGCACAACTTTTCGACAGCTTTCAAGGAGCGGTTTCCGCCGGGGCGGGTTCAATACGGCAGCTTCAAGACGATTTCGTGGTCGACATTCTTCATGGATTTTCTCGAGCAGTCCGAGCTGACCGCGACCTGGGAGGATCTGACGGCAAGCCAGCGTGCGAATCCCGCGCCGGATTCGCGGCTGTACGTGAAGGCGAACTTTACGGATGTGATCAATCAAAATGCCACGAAGACGAAAGTGTCTGTCTACCTCTGCCCAAGTGTGAGCGACGAGCACCGCACGCGAAACAATGATCTCATCGCAGAGGCCGGTCAATATTCAGGCATGGCGTGCATTGACTACTTTGGGAATGGTGGGATCACGCCGAACGACTCAGACTTCAAGATGCCTGACGGTGTCACCAATTACCCAAGTTACAACGGTACACTGCTGGCGTCCTCGGCTGCCGATGCGCCGTCGACGATTACCAAAGGGATTCAGTATCGAGAGGTGACCGATGGCCTCTCCAAAACCATTCTGGTCTTTGAGGCCAGCGGAGCGGGCATCGATGGTTCTGCCGCCACCGGAGTGTGGGCCGCGGGCTACAACTGCAATTACATTGGCCACACCACGGGATCGGTTCCCGTGATCAATCCGAAGGATTACGCGGATCGCGTCTGGGAAGGTAGCCCGAATACGCCGATGTTTTCCCAGCACCCCGGGGGCGTCAATGTGCTCATGTGCGATGGCGCAGTGCATTTCCTGAATCAGACCACTGAAAAAAACGTCGTGTGTGGCCTCGCGTCGCGCAATACCGGCGAGATCGTGAGCATCGAGTAGTGGCGGCACGCCCGTGCGACTGCAGCGGTTCCGCGTTGAAACCGCCGTCGGCACTGCCCTCCCTATTCGTTATCCTCGGGGGGAGAAGGGCCGGCATCGATGCGAGAAGTGCCAGCAGGACGAGCCCGTGTGGTCGCGGTGGCGATGCTGGTCGCCGTCTGCGCGTCGGATACGTACGGCAACGAGCCGCCGCAGCGGCCCGAGTTTTCCGGGCAGCAGGCAATGGCTCATCTGGAACGCATCTGTGGCCTCGGACCAAGAATGAGCGGATCGCCCGGGATGACCGCCCAGCGGACGCTGCTCGTCAATCACTTCCGGGCCGCCGGGGCCCGTGTGTCGGGCCAGGCCTTCAAGACCGAAGACCGCCGCACGGGGAAGCCCGTGCACATGGAAAACCTCATCATCGAATGGCACCCCGAACGCAGCGAACGGATCCTGATCGGCGTGCACTACGACACGCGGCCCTTTCCTGATCGCGACCCCGTCGATCCACAGGGCACGTTTCTCGGCGCCAATGACGGCGCCAGCGGTGTTGCCGTGCTCATGGAACTGGCCCGCTTCATGCCCTCGCTCCCCGGGCCGGTCGGTGTCGACTTCGTCTGCTTCGATGCGGAGGAGTATGTCGTCGGTGCACGAGATCCCTACTGCCTCGGCTCGACCTATTTCGCCCGCCGGTATGTGGCCGACCGCCGTGCCGATCCGCGGCTGCACCGCTACCGGGCCGGCGTGATCCTCGACATGGTGGCCGACAAGGATCTGCAAATCTGGCAGGAGCAGCAGAGCGTGATGTGGCCCGACACGCAGCCTGTCGTGGCGGAACTCTGGGGCGTGGCCGCCCGGCTGGGCGTGCGGGAGTTCGTGCCACGGCCCAAGTACACCGTGCAGGATGACCATGTGCCGCTGCGGATGATCGCGAAGATTCCCACCTGCGACGTCATCGACTTCGACTATCCAGCCTGGCATACGACTGCCGATACGCCTGCCAACTGTGCCCCGGAATCGCTCGAAACAGTGGGCCGCGTCGTGCTGGCCTGGCTCGTGGATCAGCGGTGAATGATGGAGCCACGGTCCAACCAAGCGGGTGACGTTGGGCGGAGCCGCCGGGTGCCGCTGGTGGTGCCCGACCTCACGATCGAAGGGCCAGTGCGTGTGTCGCTGTGGCTCGTGCCCCGCGGGGCCACCGTGCTGGCCGGAGATCGCATCGTCGAGCTCCTTGCTGGCGCCGTTACGATCGACCTCGAGGCACCTGTTGCCGGCCGTCTCGCGCGGCAGTTCGTCGATGAAGACGATGTCGTCGGGCTCGGCGCGGTGCTCGCCGAGATCGAGCCTGCGGAGGGAACATGAGCCGGGACGACACCACGGATGCCGTGGCCGGCGTCGGCCAGCGCCGGCTGTGGACTGCGGCGCTCGCGGGAGCGGCGACGATGTTTCTCGTCCAGCCGCCGGCCGACTTCTGGTGGGCGGCCTGGCTGGCCCCGCTCCCCTGGCTGGCGATCGTGCGCTGGCCGCAGTTGGCCGTGGCCCATCCCTGGCGGGTGCTCTGGGGGGCGGGCTTCCTCCACTGGCTCTTCGCGATTCATTGGCTGCGGCTTCCCCATCCGGCGACCTCGATCGGCTGGATCGCGCTCGCGGCGTATCTCGCCGGATACGTGCCACTTTTTGTGTGGGTGGCCCGCACGCTCGTGCATCGGCTCGGCTGGTCATTGCTGGCCGCCGCACCACTGGCCTGGGTGGCCTGCGAACAGGTTCGCAGCAGTCTGCTGGGGGGCTTCACGTTTGCCGGCCTCGGCCACACGCAGTGGCGGTGGACCACGCTCATCCAGATGGCCGACCTGTTCAGCACGGTCGGGATCAGCGGCCTCGTAATGCTCGTGGCGGCGGCCGTGGCATCGCGTTCGGTCCGGCAGATGGCGATTGCCGCGGGCGTGATGGCGACGGCCCTTGCGTACGGTTCGTGGCGGCTCGCTGGAGAACCGCGGCCGACCGGCAGGCCGCTCGACGTGCTGCTTGTGCAGGGCTCGATCGATACCGAACTCAAGCATGAACCCGGTGCTGAGGCCGATGTAGCCAGGCACTACGACGACCTCACGATCGCGGGGCTCGCAGCCACGCCCGGTGAGCCCCCCGATCTCGTCGTCTGGCCGGAGACGATGTGGCGGTGGAGCCTGCTCGAGATCGATCCCGACGAGACGCTGCCCGAAAGCGTGGTTGAGCAGATGCTCGGCCCGGCAAACGCGGGCAGCACGGCATCCGCGGCAGATCGTCAGCGACAGTGTCGCGAGGCGCTGGAACAGGATCGGCAGGCGGCACTGGCCGTCTACGCCCGTCGCTACGGCACGCACTGGCTCGTCGGAGTCGACAAGCAGGAGATCACGCCGCACGCTCCTGCCGGTGCCCGCAACTACAACTGCGGACTGTTTCTCGACGCCGACGGGGAGTCGCTTGACTGTTACGAAAAGATGCATCCGGTAATGTTTGGCGAATACATCCCCATGGCCAACCGGTTCCCCTGGCTCTACTCGCTCACACCGCTGCCTGCGGGCCTCACCGCCGGCACCGAACCGGTGGCCGTGACGATCGCCGGCCACCGTGTGGCCGTGAACATCTGCTATGAGACGGCCTTGCCAGCCGCGGTGCGCGGGATGGTGCGAACGCTCGAACAGGCTGGCGGCCGCCCCGACCTGATCGTGAACCTCACCAACGACGGCTGGTTTTGGGGGTCGAGCGAACTCGACATGCACCTGGCCGCTGCCATTTTTCGGGCGGTTGAAGTGCGGACGCCCCTCGTGATCGCAGCCAACACCGGGTTTTCCGGATGGATTGATGGTTCCGGCCGGCTGCTCGCGCGGGGGCCGCGGCGGGCCACCGCCACGCTCCGGGCCCGCGTCGAACCCGACGGGCGCCAGAGCCCGTGGCTGGTCTGGGGAAGTCTACCGGCTTGGGGGTGTGTGGCGATCGCGGGAGGTATCATGGCGAGAGCGAGGTGGCCGGATGCGAAGGCCGGATCGTACCCGGCTTGAGTCGCGTTGACCCGGCGACCGATCAACCCCTAGGCTGAAAGTCAGGCGAGAGAAGGTGCGCGATGAACATTCTCGGCAAAATCTTCGTGTTCGCGGTGTTCATCATGAGCCTTGTGTTCATGAGTTTCGCCGTCGCCATCTTTGCCTCCCACACCAACTGGAAGGCCGAGTCGGAGCGACTGGAAAAAGAGTTGGCCGCTGACAAGGAGAGGCGGGGCCAGCTCTTGGAAACGATCGACTCGCTGCAGTCGCAGGTCGCCAGCTCAGAGGCCGAACGAGACCAGGTGGTGGCGAAGTTGCAGTATGCCCTCGCCGAGCAGAGCACGGAGCTCAAGGACCTCAAGGCGACCCGCGACGAGCTCATGTCGAAGGCGAAGGAAGCCATCAACGAGTTGAGCGTGGTGCAGGCCGAACTGAAGCGGGCGACCGACAACGTCGAGAAACTCCGGGAAGAAGTTCGCGCCCAACAGGTGACGGTGGACAAGCAGATCGGCCAGTCGGTGCAGTTCTCGGCACAGCTGCATGAGAAGCAATCGACCCTGGCGATCGTCGAGGAGCGGAAGGCCCAGCTGGAAAAGCAGCTGGCCAATGCCCGACTCCTGCTCAAGCAGAGCGGGCTGGCGGTCGACAGCCTGCCCCGCGATCAGGTGCCGACGATCGACGGCGTGGTGATGGCTGTGGCAGATGGGTCGGTCGAGGTGTCGCTCGGTGGTGACGACGGCCTGCAGTTGGGCCACGTCCTCGAACTCTATCGCAACGATCAGTATGTGGGCCGGGCGGTCGTGAAGGCCATCAAACCGGGCCGTCTCGGTGATCCAAAAGGAATACGCCCGTGGCGTCGTGCAGCGGGGCGACCGGGTCACGACCCGCCTGAAGGCGGCGTGAGTCCTGCAGGTTTTCAAGGAGGCTCTGAGCCGCAGTGATGAGTGACGACCTGCAGCCAATCGAGCAGCGGCGTGGGCCGATGAACGTCTACACGGCGATGCTGGCGATGGCATTCGTGGCGATGACACTCTCCTGCATCATCCTCGCGATCGACCTCTTCTCCCGCGGCCTGCCCCTCAAGCCGTAGGCGGCGGTTCCTGGCATGCTCTCCTGGCTGCGGAACCGACGTCGCCGGTCCATCCGCGAGCAGCCCTACCCCGTGGCCTGGGACGGCCTCATGCGGCGGAATGTTCGCCATGCCGAGTGGCTCGACGAGCACCAGCGGCAGCAACTCCGCGAGTGGATTGCGGTGTTTCTCGCCGAGAAGTCGTTTGAGGGCTGCGGCGGCATGCAGATCACCGACGAGGTGCGGGTGACGATTGCCGGCCAGGCGGGAATTCTCACGCTGGGATTTTCCGAGGAGTATTTCGATCGGCTCCGCTCCGTGCTCGTGTACCCGGGCGACTACCTTGTGCCGAGGCGGGCGCCGCTCGATGGTGGTGGTGAACTGGAGTGGCAGGAAGTGCGGCTTGGTGAAACGTGGTCGGGCGGGAGCGTCGTCTTGTCGTGGCCGAGGGTTGTCGACGGAGGACGGCTCCGGGATGGAGGGACCCGCAGTGTCGTCATCCACGAGTTCTCCCACCTGATCGACATGCTCGATGGCGAGATCGACGGGGTACCTCCGCTCGACGGCGACCGTGACGGTTGGGCGGCGGAGATGCAGGACTGTCGAGAGCGGTTCGAGTGGGCGCTCGATGCCGGTCGGTTCGTCGCCCTCGATGACTATGCAGCCGAGGGGCCGGGAGAGTTTTTTGCGGTGGCGACGGAGTGCTTCTTTCAGGATCCGCACCGGCTCGCCCGTGGCGACGGTCAACTCTACGACCTGCTCCGAATCGCCTGGCGGCAGGATCCCAAGGCCCGCGTGCCAGTGCGTCCCCTGGGCTGAGATCTACTGGTCGCCCCGCGGCGCCAGCGATGCGATGACGCCGCCGGGCGAGGCCAAGATGAGCCGATCCGTCGTGTCATTGACCACCGGCACGCGGAAGGGCGTGAGACAAAACTGTTCGAGCCGCCGGCCGTCCGCCGGGTCGAGTGTCGCCAGCCGGCCCATGTCGTCAATGCACCAGAGCCGCTTGGACGTGACCGTGAGCAGCTGAACCTGCTGCGGGTGGGTCCAGAGCCGCTTGCCGTCGGCAGCGGCAAGAGCCGCCAGGCCACCGGTCGCGAGCGGCACGAGAATCATCTCGCCGGACCGCGTGGCCCCGCCGGCGACGGCATCGTCCAGCGGCTGCTGCCATGCAAACACCATTCCGCCCGGCAGCAGGTCGATACGGATGACGTCACTCCCTGCCGGGCCCGTGTTTGTCGCGATGAAGATCGAGGTGCCGCTGGCCGAATCGAGGATGAGAGGTGGGCCCGCGGGCGGCCTGCCGAGCGTAAACTCCGTCCGCACCCATTCCGGTTGTGCCGGGGTCAGCCATGTGAGCAGGCCGTCGGTCGTGCACCACAGCACACCTTCTTTCAGCGAGAGCGGTGGAAACGCCAGGCTCCCGTGGGTGCTGAGCTCGAGTGGTGGGACCTTCGTGCCGGTGACGTACGAGACAGCCGAACGTGTCTCCGCATCCGTCACAGTTTTGCTACCGGCATCCTTTTTTTTGAGAACTGTTTGGACCTCAGGCTCCCGGTAAGGATTGACGGCAAAACGCAGCAGTCGACCGCCCTCGATTGGCACGTACACCCAGTCACCACTGATGGCCGCCGCCGCGACGGCTGGGCTCGGCAACGGTTCCCGCCACAGCGTGCGGCCGGAGAGGAGATCGATGCCGAGGGCCGCGAAGTCTCCGGCGATGGCAACGATGCCGCTGCCCACCGCGGGTGGACGAAGACCGCCGTCGCCGCGACTCGGAAAATGTGACCAGAGCACGGTGCCCGGTGCCGGCTGGCCAGCTCGAGTTTCCGCGTCGTCAGTTGGTGCGACGGGAGCGGCGATGCCATGCAGGCTCCCGTCTCCGGCCGCGGCGATGACGATGCCATCGGCCACCGTCACGTGCTCAAGCCGGGTGGCCGACGTGTTGAAAGGCACCTGCACGATCCAGTCGCGGCGCAGCCCGAGCTCTTCGGCTACGAAGGCGTCGGCCACCGTGCCGCAGACCCGTTCTCCGGCCGGACAGGCCGGGGCGACGAGGCCGGCGATGACGCATGCAACAAGGGATGGCAGGATGGATCGCATGGCAACCATGACGGGAAAACGTGGGGAAACCTTCCTGGCAAGCGTAGTTCACGGGGGAGCACACGCAACATCGCTCGGCGTGGGGTAGGATCGTGCGGGTCATGACGGCATCACGACCGACCGATCCGGCCTCACAGGTCCTGGGCTACCTCAATTTTTCCTCGGGCTCGTTCGACCCGACGGCCTGGCGGGCGTTGAACGACCTCTTCACCGCGGTTGAGACCCTTCCCGGGGAGGATGGGGCAGCCGTTGCGGAGCGGCCGGACGCGGCGGGCGTCGTGGCTGGTGTGCTGCGGCACCGGCTCGGCGAGCTCGAAGCGTCCGAACCTGCTTTTCGGCAGGCTGCCCAGGCCAGTGCCGCCATTGAACTCGTCTTCGAACACCTGCCCCACGCATACCGGGAGTTTCATGCCGATCTGCTCGAGCACCAGCCGGCGGGAGCGATCGAGCGGCCGTTTTTCCTGATGGCCGCGGCCCAGGCTGTGCTTGCGGAGGTGGCTTCCGGTGACGGCGACGCGATCGAGCGGATCGTCGAGCGGGCAATCAACAGGCTCAACGACTATGTCGGCTGGCGGCCGGTGGCGGTCCTCGAGAATGGCCGGCTTTCGGAATCCTATCCCCATGAACGGGTGCGGCCGCTGCCGATCTTTGTGGCCGGTGTGGGGGCGGCACACGGCCGGTATCGCGACCTTGTGCAGGGTGCGATCGATATTCTCGCCGTTGCTCCCTTGGATCTTTTGCGGCAGGCCGACTTCGATCTCGAGATGCTCGAGGAGCTGGCGATCGATCCGCGGGCGTTCGACTTTTTGCATCCGGCAGCCAGCCGGCCGAATTATCTTTTCGGACTCTGGGATCCCGGCCACATCGACAACGCGGGCTGCTATCGACGGATGGTTGTGCAGCAGGCCACGCTCGACGGGATTCTTTCCTGGCCCGTGGCCGCGGTGGCGGAGAGCGGCTCCGCCGTGAGCGACACGGCCGATCTGTGCCGCGAATCGTCTGCAGTGCTCGCGGGAGTGATGCTGATGGCCTCGGGGCTCTCCGGCCACGGCCCGGGAGCCCACCAGGCGGGCCTGCCGCTGGCGGAGTTGCTGCCCCGAATCGCCGGCTATCGCGACGCCTTCTACCGCTGGCTGATGGAGCAACTGCCCGAGCCACATCGACTCCGGCTCGACGAGGAGGTCCGCCGACTGCGGCAGCCGTTCGGCGGTGTTCGCCGCCACATCAACGCCTTGCTGGCCAAACGCCGCGCCCGGCAGGTCGAGAGCGTGGCGCTTGCCGCGGTGATGTCGCGGCTTGGCCGCGCTGCTGAAGCCGAGCGGCTGGCTGGTGTCGTACCGGCGGCGTCGGCACGGATGCTCGCACGCATCAGCGGCAGCGTCGTGGCCGCCCAGCAGGCACTGCGATTGGCGAAGCCGGGTGACGACGCGGCGGTGTCTGCTCGCGCGGCGCTCGATCACCTCGATGCGGCCACCGACCTCTTGTTTCGCGCCGTGGGGTGCGGGGCGATGGTCGATCCCTGGAACATTCTCGGTCTGGCCGGACAGTTTCCGCTTCACGAACCGGGCGGCGAGAGCCTGCCCGATCCGCGGGTCGACGACCTGATCGACGAGACCGGCGCGATCCTCGACGGCTATGCGGCTGTCTGGCGGCAGGCGGCCCTCGAGGGGGCTCACCGCGAGGCGACGCGGGCCGACAACTCGCTGGAAAAGTTAGGCACCTGGTGGGATCGCTACGCGACGACGACCGTGTCGGGAGTCGATCATCTCTCCGGCCGGGAAGTGCGTGATTCGACCCGCGAGGTGATCGCCTCGCTGCAGCGGCGTCACACGCTGGGGGCCGAGCCGCCGCCCCCCGGATTCTGGCGGAAGGAGGTGGCCTCGTTTACGTCTCCCCGCAGCCATGCCCAGGCGACCGAGTCGTTGCTCCGGGAGGGGGATCTCGATGGCGCGATGGGTCTGCTGGTCTGCTGGGCAGCGCTTCTGGAGGGGCCGACGCTCGAACAGTTGGGGGGCGAATGGCTGGCCGCTGCGGCCCGCTGGCTCGCGCGGGCCTTTGTCGATCGCTCGCCAGAGGGGCGCACCCGGGTGCGGCGGTTTTTAGAACTCGTCGAAGCCAACACCAGCGGCGTGGCCGACATCATCGAGATGGCTGCCGCCGGACGCGAGTTGGCCGACTCCGTCCCCGGTGCTCTGCCGACCGCCGGCGACGCGGACGATGACGACCAGCCCGATGGCGAGGAGAGCGTAGCCAGCGCCTACGAGTCGATGGTGTGGCGCGACTCAACCGATGACGGTGTCGACGGCGGCATGCTCGAGCACGAGCAGCCGGGCGGCATGTCGGGCAGCGGACCGGCGGAAGTCGAGCAGGCGGCCGAGTTTGTCGCCGGTTGTTCACGGCTGTTGCGGCATGCCGTGACGGCGGCCTGTGCGGCCGACAATGTCAGCGGCAGCGGCCCCACCCGTGAGGAGATCGACGCGGTCGTGGGCTGGCGGCATACGTTGCGGCGGCAGCGACGGGCGATGGTGCGGGCCGCCGCGGTCATCTCCGGCCGAGACGTTGCTGCGCCGCTGGGCATGCCGGAAGCAGAGCTGGATCGGATTCGCTGGCAACGCGATGCCGCCGCTGAGCGGCTGGTTGATGCCGCCATCGAGATCACCGAAACGCTCTGGATGCTTTCGGCCCGGATGCAGTTTGCCGCACCACGAGCGGTTGCCACCGCGCCGCAGCCGGTCTCCCGAGGGCTTGTCGGCAGGCTCTTCGCCGCCATTCTTCGCGGCGATGCCGCCACCTCGCGCGGCCTCCTCGACGAGGTCTGCGGACGGCTTGCCGGGAAGGCGGTGCTCTACGTTCCCCTGTCGCGGGGCGGGCAGCCTGATCGCATCGTGCGCGCCCGCTGCCGGGAGCGGCTGCTGGCGCGGTTGAGCGGCTGCCTGCCGCGGATCGGCCTGGTCGCCGAGACAACGCGGGTGGTGCAGTTGGCGAAGAGCTTGGAACGAAAGCGGCCGAAGGGCGGGGCGAGCGTGAGCGAATTCGATCGCGTGTTCGAGGCGGCCACGATGGCCCTCGTGGAACGGATCGTGGAAAGTGCCCACACGCCGTCGGACGAAGGAGTGGCTGTCGTGGATTCGATCGCCAAACAGCGGATCCTCGACGGCCTGTCGCTCCTTGTGCCGAAACTCCTCGAAACCTGGATGACACACGCGCGGCAGCTGCGGCTCTCGGTGCTCGAGCGGGTGCGCGACCAGAAAACCTTCGACTCACTGCGGGAGTTCATCGAGCAGTATGGCGCAGGGTTGTTCACGCAGCATGTGCTCACGCCCCCCTCGCTGCGTGGCATCCTGCGCGGGGGCGTGCGGTCCTTCTTGGAGCGAATGCTCGAACGCGACCAGGGAGATGTCATGGACGGCGGTGCGGCATCCCGCCGGCCAGCCCGGCTGCTCGATGGGTTGGCTTCTGGCACGCTGCCGCTCAAGGTTGCCCAGTCACGGATCCGGCTGGTGCTCGAAAGCATCGCCGAGAACCACGCCGAGTATCGCGACTGGAACTCCACCACGACCCAATCGGATCGCGGAGAGAATGTCTACATGCTCCTCGACTTCCTGCGGCTGAAGGCCGAATACGACCGGATTGCCTGGACGCTGCGGCCGGTGACGATGGCGCACCGTGTGCTTGCGCGGCGGGGCGAGTCGGCAGCTGCGGCGGCGTGGCGGAGTCGGATGCGGGAAGAGACGGCCGAGACGGCAGCGGCGCTCGTGGCCAGGCTGGGCACGCTCGAACAGGAGACGGGCGTGCGGCTGGCGAGTGTCGGCGATCGCGTGCGCCGGGCGTTTACGGCGGCCCTCGAGCAGGATGAACTCGAGTCGTTCGTCGAGCCGGCGGTGAATGAACTCGCCACGGGCAGACCGCAGGGAGCAGGGGCGGAGCTCGAGGAGCGGGCCCGAGCGTTTCTGGGTGTGGCGAGCGGGTCGGGCGTGGAGGTGCCGGAGTGGCTCGAGCGGCTCACCAACCGGGTCGACCGATGCCTCGAGCGGGCCGATGGAGAGACGGCTTCAGCAATAGCGTTTTCCCGGTCCGGGTCGCTCCCCGATGCCGTAGCCTGGATGCGGATGCCGTGGGATGATCTCACGCAGGCCCTGGCGACATAATCACAGCGGCTTGGCCCGGAGGTCACGAAACTCGACCTTCATCACGAGGCCGGGATGGATCTGGAGGCCGATCGGCGCGGGCTCCCGATACTTGTCGCTCGTGTACTGTGACACCCGCTCGCCGTTGAGCCACACGGTGAACGTGTCGCCCTTGGCCTCGAGGCGGATGCGGTTCCAGTCATTCGGCTTGAGCATGTCCGCCGCCCGCGGCGCCTGGGCCTCTTCCGGATATTTCCCGGTGTAGAACGAACACGTCATGTCTTTCTTGAGGCTCCGCGACACGCCGATCTGCACCTGGAGCTCGGGCTTCCGCACCATGATGCCGCTGTCGATCTCGCCGGTGAATCGCACCTCCCCCTCGACGATCACGTCACCGTAGGCCTGCTCCGTGTAGAGCATCGAGCCTTTTTTTTCACTGTCGTTTGCCCCAATGATCGCGCCGTCGACCACCTCCCAGTAGGGTCCGCCCACGATCTTCCAGCCCGCGAGATCGCGCCCATTGAAGATCGCCGTCAGGTCAGCCGTGGGGGGCACTTCGGCGCTGGCAGTCGCGGCGAACAGGAGGATGGCGGCAAAGCCGGTCAGCATGATCGGGTGCATTAGCAGCAATCTCCGTTGGATCTAAAAAAACAGCATACCGTGTCGTGCGGTAAAGAGCTGCGTCCGCGTGTTTCCTCCAGAAAGCCGCCCAGTCGCGCGTCCCACAGAAAGCCGCCAGGCGCGAGCCGGCGGGATGACGCGCGATCAGCGCCGCTGCTGGCCCCCGGGCTCGCGCCCGGGGCTTTCTGACAACGATCCCCGAAGATCATGCGGCACCTGTGAACACCGGCCTCTGCGCTGGGCAAGCGGCCGAAACCCGGCCACTGCCAACCCTGGTAGACTCTGCTGGATGATGAGGAAACAAAACACGCCTGTGTCGCGATCGCTCGCCGTCTGGCTGGCCGGCCGGATCGGGCAGGATGCCTATGCCACGATGGCCGAGCGGCTGGCATGGGAAGTGTCAGAGCCGGGTGGCCGGCCCCCCACGCTCGTGCTGTACGAGCCCGAGCCGTCGATCACGATCGGCCGGGCTGGGTCGCGGACGGATGTCGAACTCACCGACGACGATCTGCGGTCGCACCAACTGGCGATCCGATTCGTGGGCCGCGGCGGCGGCGCGGTGCTGCACGGGCCTGGGCAGGTGGGCATCGCCCTCTTCGCCACGCTCGAAGATCTCCGCCTCGAACGCCACGATGTCGGTGGCTACCTCGAGCGACTCGAATCGGCACTCGAAGGGGCAGTGCGGGAGGTGCGATGCGGCGCCGCCCGCGACTCGAAAGCTGCCGGGATTTTTGGCCGAACCGGACTCCTCGCCGCCGTCGGCATCGCGATCCGCCGCGGCGTCGTGTGGCACGGTGGATTCCTGAACGTCGAACGCAACCCGCTGCCCGCGCACCGCGTGCGGACCACCCCCCTCGCGGCCGCTCCGGCGAAGCGTACGATGTCATCGATCGAGGCGGACGTGCAGCGTCGTGTGCGACTGCAGGATGTTCGCTCCGCCCTCGTCCATCATGTGGTCGATGCCTTCGGCTTTTCCCAGCCGCACATCCAATCGGGCCTGCCCGTGACCATCAGCCAAGCCCGTCCTCCGGAGCCTGTCAGCCGTGTCGGATAGCGTTTCTGGTTTGTCATCAATCGCCCTGCCGATCATCGACGCGACAGCCGCGGCAGCGAGCCCCGCACCCGCGCGGCGACTACCGCCGTGGCTGCGGCGCAACCTCGAGCCGGGGGGTGGCCATGGCGAGACGGCCCACCTCATCGCCGAATTGAATTTGGAGACGGTCTGCTCGTCGGCCAAGTGTCCTAACCGGCTCGAATGCTGGTCGCAGCGGACGGCGACATTCATGATCCTCGGCAACGTCTGCACACGGCCGTGCGGCTTCTGCTCCGTGCCCAAGGGCAAGACCGAGGAACTCGAACTCGATGAGCCGGAGCGGGTGGCCGAGGCGGCGCGGCGACTCGGGCTGCAGCATGTCGTGATCACGAGCGTCACCCGCGACGACCTGCCCGACGGCGGAGCCGATCACTTCCGACGGACGGTCGAGGCGGTGCGGGCGGCGACCGGCGCCGTGGTCGAGGTGCTCGTGCCCGACTTCATCGGCAAGGATGGGGCGCTTGAGCAGCTGATGGCGGCCAAGCCGGACGTCTTCAACCACAACACCGAGACGGTGCCGCGGCTCTACCGCACCGTGCGGGGTCGCAAGAGTGTGTATCCCTGGACGCTCCAACTGCTCGCCGACGCCAAGACGATTCTGCCGTCAGTGAAGACCAAGAGCGGCCTCATGCTCGGCCTTGGCGAAACGCGGGACGAACTGCTCGACGTGTTTGCCGACCTGCTTGACCACGGAGTCGATTTTCTCACACTCGGCCAGTATCTGCAGCCGACGCTCGACTCGCTCCCCGTGGAGCGGTATGTGCCGCCGGAGGAGTTTGATGAGATCGGCAGCCTGGCCCGGAGCATGGGGTTCAAGCAGGTGGCCTCGGGGCCATTCGTGCGGTCGAGCTACCACGCCCGCGAGATGAACGAGGCGTGATGTGCTGAAGTGCGGCCGCCGCACGATGCGGCGACCGGCGACCGCAAAAAACCTTGGCTTTTTTGGGGTCGCCCACGTGCAAAAAGGCCATGGATGGCTTTTTGTACGGGCAGTTATAGCTCGCTAGCGTCTTCAAGGCCGTGGTCGAGGAGCTTCTTGCGGAGCGTGTTGCGATTGATGCCGAGGCGGGCGGCCGCCTTCAACTGCACGCCGTTGCAGGCGGCGAGCATCTGGGCGATCAATTCCCGTTCCACGCGGTTCACGATCCGGTCGAAGAGGTTGTCGTCGTCGGGGCCGGCCGTCGCCATGCCCTGCTCGACCAGATCCCGGGCCAGGCTATCGAGATCGCCGCCACGGCCGGGCAGCGATACCGGGGGCCGTCCACCCCGCATTGCCGGCGGCAGGAGGTCGAGTGTGATCTCGTCGCCCTCGGCGAGCACGACGCACCGCTCCACGACGTTTTGTAATTCGCGGACGTTGCCCGGCCAGTGGTAGGCACAGAGCGCCTCCATCGCCTCCTTGCCAATGTGCGTGACGAAGCGATCGGACTGCTCGTTGTAATGCTCCAGGAAATGCGTCACGAGCAGTGGGATGTCTTCACGCCGCGACCGCAGGGGTGGCAGATAGATCGGCACCACGTTGAGCCGGTAGTAGAGGTCCTCACGAAACGTCTCCTTCGCCACCTCGTCGAGCAGCTCGCGGTTGCTGGCGGCGATCACGCGGGTGTCGACGCTGATCGTCTCGGTGTCGCCCACCCGTTCAAACTCCCGCTCCTGGAGCACCCGCAGCAGCTTTACCTGGAGCTTGGGGGTCGTGGAATTGATCTCGTCGAGGAAGATGGTGCCGGTGTGGGCGGCCTCGAACCGTCCGGCCCGATTGGCGACAGCGCCGGTGAACGAGCCGCGGACGTGGCCGAACAGTTCGCTCTCGAGCAGGCTTTCCGACAAGGCGCCGCAGTTGACACGGACGAATGGACCCGTGCTCCGCGGCGAGAGTTCATGGATCGCCTTCGCAATCAGTTCCTTGCCGGTGCCAGTCTCGCCCACCAGGAGCACGGAGGCATTCGAGGCCGCCACCCGGCGGGTCATCGCATACACCGACTGCATCGCAGTGCCGGAGCCGATGAGGCCGGGGATCGGCGGGGCGGAGGGATCGTCGCCGGGTTGGGAGGGCTTACGGAGCATCGACACGGGCAGTTTCGGAGCGCATGCGGGGGCCCTCGAGGATTTCGAGAAGATCGCCGGCCAGTCGTCGGCTCTCCGCATCCGTCGCCGAATTGTACATTCCGGCGAGGCTCCCGATATGCCCGCTCTCGAGAAGGATGCCATACCGCCGCACGCTCGCGGCAAATCCTGTGCGGGCCCGGGCCCGCAGGGGCTCGGGGAGGTCCTGCTGGCGAGCCTCGCGGAAGAGTGACTGCTGGGCGGCGGGGGCGCCGATCGTCGATAGAACCGCCACCGCGGGAGCGTGAAAGTCGTCGCGGAGCAGGGCCTCGCGGGCGGTCGGCAGGGCCGCCGAGATGTCCCAGCCCCGGTCCCCGAGCATGGCCAGCGTTTCCAGGGCACTCCGAGCTCGGTCCACGCGGGCCTGCGCCTCTGCGGCCCGCCGCCGGGCGTCGGTCGCCTGCGGGCCGGCCGCGATCGCCAAGGCATCGGGGAACCGCGGTGGCCGGACGATCGCCCCCGTCTCAGCATCGAACTCAGGCTGAAAGAAACTCTCCATTCGGTCGACGATTCCCACGCACTCCATGTCGGCAAACGCCATCAGCAGCCGTGTCAGGAACCTGCCCCGCGGGTCATCGTCGAGCGGATCGACGATGACGAGCACTGGCGGAGCCTCGAGCTGACTGCCCCGCTGCAAGAGTTCAACGGTCTCCAAGGCCGATGGGCTGCCGAGCCGCGCAGCCAGGAGCACGAGTACCGTGTCGGCCGAGTCGCGGGCGGCGAAGATCGCGTCGCGGCCGGAGCGGACGCGAATCGTTTCGTAGCCATGCCGCGACAATCCGGCGGCAAGCTCTTCGACGATCGCAGGGTCAGGGTGGGCCACGATCGCCCGGTCAACGCCGGTGGACGTGGCTGCATACTGCAGGGCCTGCACTACCTTGCTGGCTCCGCGGTAGGGCGGATCACCGCCGCAGGCGGCGAGCGTGCGGGCCGCCTCGAATGAGAGTTCAGGTGACGGTACGGCGAGGGCGCGCAGGAGCGCTGCCCGGGAGGCGGGGGGAAGCGGAGTCAGCGGCGTATCGTCTCCAGGCTTCTCGAGAGAGGCAGCCATACGGATCGCCCGCGCGGCGGCCGTGGCGGCAGCCGTCATGCCGCGGTAGCCGGCCTCGTCGAGCACCTCTGCTGCCAGAACAGGATCGAAGCCATCAGGACCGGAGAGCGTCGCCACGAGTGCTTCGGCCGGGATCGCATCGAGCGCATTCGGGGCATCGCCTGCGCTGACGGCGGTCAGTTCAAGCCGCGCGAGGAGCACGAGCCGGATCTGGGCTGGATCGGTGGGGGCGAGAGCGGCCAAATCGCGGGCCACGTGGCCGGCCCGTTCCGCGCGGGCCTGGCGGGTCGTCAGGGACGCCTGGTGGGGAAGGCCGGCCTCGGGATTCCACGTGAACGTGGTGATCGTCTTCGGGTCGAGGCTGTCAGCCATTGGGAGACCGGCTGGTGAGAGCGCATGATCGAGCCGACGGGTGAGCAGCGTGCGGGCCTCGTCGGCCGTCGGCGCCACCCCCAAAGCAGCCAACGCCTCAGCGGCTGCTGCACGAGCCGCCGGCGGGGCATCGGCCGCAAGCGCGGGGGCGAGCAGGAAGTCGGTGTCCTGATCGCTCGCTGCGGAAACTGCCTTGATCACACCGGGCCAGTGGTCGATGTCGTCCGAGCCGAGCCATGCGAGGAGCGCATCCCGTCCGTCGGCTCCGAGGGCATGCACCATCCCTTGTGCGAGCCCACGGGCACGCAGGCCTTCCTCATCGGTGGTCTGCAACAACTCGACGAGCGCGGGCAGGGCGTCGAGCCCGGCTCGGGTGATCTCGTTGGCGGCGGCGAGCCGATCGGACCGCAGCGGGCTGCGGAGGGCGGCGACGGCAGCTGCAAGTCGCTGCGGATTCCGGCGCCGCTGGCCCGCAGCAGCTCTGAGGGAGCCTAAGAGCTTCGGCGCGTCGGGCTCGTAGGGTGCGATAGCTCGCTCGAGCCTGCGGAGGCCAGCCGGGTCGATCGCGTCTCCGAGATCGGCGAGCAGATCACCACGGCCTTCCTCGATCGCCGCCACGGCATCGACAAAGCTGAGGTAGAGATCAACCGCGTCGGCGATCGCATCGACGTCGACGGCGCGGAGGGCTCCCTCGAGCCAGCCGTGGGGGGAGGTGGGGGCGGGATGGCGGATCGATTCGACGACTGCCGCGGCGAGCGGGTCGAGCGCTACCCGCGGAGGGTCGCTGCGTTGTGGAGCCGTGTCGGCCGTGGCAGGTTCGGCAGCCCTCACGGTCGTGGTGGCATGACCTGGCAGCAGGCAGCCGAGCAGGGCAACGAGTGCCGCGTTCCGCAGAGCATCCAGCGCGTCCATACGCTGGGGAGTCGGCAGCGGCCGCCTTCGGGGTCGAACCGAAATCAGCCCACCGTGCACCTTTCCGTGAACCCCCGGGACTCCGCGGCACGGACTCCCCAGAAGCCTTCCCTCGTGGTACCTCACCTGCGGCAAGGTCACCCGTCACCCGCAGGGTTTGCCTGACCGCGTTTGTCGTGGCTGCGGTATCCTTATTGAACTTCGACACCCCATCCATCAGGCCCCGTCGCTCATGCTCCGGGCTTGCTGGAGAAGGCCCCGTCGCTTGCGCCATGGGCTTCCTTCCGTGATCTCCGTATGACTCCCCCCCCCGCTTCCACGCCCCATCGCCACCGCGTGCTCCTCGTCGATGATCAGGCCATGATCGGCGCTGCCGTGAAGCGGCTCGTGGCCGGGGCCGATGACATCGACTTCGAGTTCCACCGCACGGGCGCCGCCGCGTTGGCTGCCGCCGAGACGTTTCGGCCCACGATCATTCTCCAGGACCTCGTCATGCCGGATGTCGAGGGCCTCCATATGGTGGGCAAGTTTCGCGACCTGCCCGTCACGGCGCAGGTGCCCGTGATCGTGCTCTCCGCTCAGGAGGAGCCGATCATCAAGGCGCAGCTGCTCGGCGCCGGCGCCAGTGACTATCTCGTGAAACTCCCCGACGAGGTGGAGCTCGTCGCCCGGATCCGCGTTCACTCGGAGGGCTACCACCGACTGGTGGAACGCAATGCCGCCTTCGCGGCCCTCGAAAAGAGCCTCGCCGAACTCCAGGAGGAGCGGGAGAAGTCGGAGCGGCTTCTGCTCAACATCCTACCGGCGAAGATTGCCGCTCGGCTCAAGGAAAGAGAGCAGACGATCGCCGAGAGTTTTGCCGAGGCGAGCGTGCTCTTCGCCGACCTGAGCGGCTTCACGTCCTACTCCCAGCATGTCGATGCCCAGCAGCTCGTCGAACTGCTCGATGCAATCTTTTCGGCATTCGACGGCGTGGCACGTGCGGCGGGAATCGAGAAGATCAAGACGATCGGTGATGCCTACATGGCTGTCGCCGGGCTGCCGGTGCCGCGGGCCGACCATGCCGAGGCGATGGCCGACGTGGCGATCGGCATGCAGGCAGCCTTCACGGAGGCGATTCGGGGCCGGGGCGTGCCGCTGGAACTTCGCATCGGTATCCATTCGGGGCCGGTCGTGGCCGGTGTCATCGGCCGGCACAAGTTTATCTACGACCTGTGGGGTGACACGGTGAATATCGCGAGCCGCATGGAGTCGCACGGTGAGGGAGGCCGCATCCACGTCTCTGCGGCCACCCGCGATCTGCTCGGCGATCGGTTTCAGTTCGAAAGCCGCGGAGCAGTTACGATCAAGGGCAAGGGCGTCATGGAGACGTATTTCCTGCTCGGCCGCGGGGAGCGTGCGCTGTGAGGGCAGTGACGATGGCCGCGGGAATCGCCTCGAGCGCCGCGACCTGATCGACCACGCCCAACTCGACGGCCGCACGCGGCATCCCATAAACAACGCTCGTCGCCTCGTCCTGCGCGATCGTGGTGCCTCCTGCGGCCCGGATCGCCTGCATGCCGAGGGCCCCGTCACTGCCCATGCCGGTCAACAGCACGGCCACAGCGTGGCGGCCCGCAGCCTCCGCCGCCGAGCGGAACAGCACGTCGACGGCCGGGCGGCAGTGGTGGATGGGGGGCGTCTGGAGCAGACGCGTGACGTAGCCGCTGGACCGGAAGTCGACCGCGAGATGGAAGTCTCCCGGAGCGATGACACACTCGCCCGGCCGCAAGGGCTCGTTGTCAGCAGCCTCGCGAACGCGGATCCCGCTCATGGCCGCGAGCCGTTCGGCCACCGCCCTGGAGAAGAAGGCCGAGATGTGTTGGACGATCGCGACCGGTGGGAGGCCGGCGGGAAACCGGGGCACGATCTGCCGTAACGCCTCGACGCCACCCGTCGAGGCACCGATCACGATGATCTGCCGCGGGTCGGCGGTGCCCGCCTGTTTGATGATGAGGGGCGGCGCAGCCGGCGAGGCTGCGGGCTTACGGAGCCGCGGGGCGGCGGCGGCAGCCGCCTTGACGTGAAAAGCGAGCTTGTCGGCCAACGTGCCTATCGACATGGTGCCGTCGGGCTTGGCGAGCACGTCGACCGCCCCGGCTTCGATGGCGTCGACCGCGGCCTGCGAGCCCTGTTGTGTCAGCGAACTCACGACGACGACCGGCAGTGGGTGGTGCTCCATCAGAATCCGCAGGAATGTGAGCCCATCCATCCGCGGCATCTCGAGATCGAGCGTGAGCACATCGGGGTCGAGCTGAGCGATCTTCTCCCGGGCTACATACGGATCGCAGGCTGTGCCCACCACCTCCAAGGCCGGATCGCGGGCGAGCGCCTCGCTGATCGCCTGACGGACGAGTGCCGAATCGTCGACGATCAGCACACGGATTGTTGCGGTCGGTGTGTTGCTCATGATTCCAGGTCGTTCGCGTCTTTCACTGTGGCCGCTCGTACACGGATGGCCCCATCTGTCGGAACCTGTGTCGCAGGTCAAGCAGGCTCTCGGAGTGGCCCACGAAGAGAAAGCCCCCCGGGGCGAGCTGATCGAAGAGTCGGTCCACCAGTGCCTGCCGCGATTCGGCATCGAAGTAGATCATGACATTCCGGCAAAAGATCACGTCCTGTCCACGCGGCAGGGGGTAGCGGGGCTGAAACAGATTGATCGGCATGACGCTGACATGCCGCCGTAGTTCCGGCTTGACGCGGTACATCCCCTCCCGCTCGCCGAAGCCCCGCAGGAAGTGGCGGCCAAGAAGCTGCGGGTCGGGCAGGTTGACCTTGGCGGCCTCGTAGATTCCCAGCCGGCAGCGGTCGAGCATCCGTCGCGAGATGTCGGATGCCTGGACAATCCAGCCGTTTGGCAAGAGCGTGATCGGCTGCTCGGCCAGCACGATCGCGATCGAATAGGCTTCTTCACCGGAGGCAGCCGCTGCGGACCAGACCCGTAGGCCACGGCCACTGGCGGTGGCCCGCGGGGCCACCTGTGGCAGTACGTCGCGGGCCAGAATCTCGAAGTGGGCCGGCTCGCGGAAGAAGTGGGTGTGATTGGTGGAGATGAGGTCGATCAGCCGCTCGGCTTCTTCGTCGTGGGAAGCATCGAGCAGCCGGCAGTAGTCGTCGAAACTCGTGCAGCCGAGTTGGCGAAGCCGATTGGCGAGCCGACCGGCGACGAACGCCTGCCGATCCGGGCCCAGCCGGATTCGGCTGCGTCGGTAGACCACGTCGGAGAGGAACGCATAGGCCTGCGGGGAAAGGTCGGTCATGACGATATCCATGCTACCTCGCGGCGAACGCGGTGGGCTGCGGCGGCGCCGGCTGGCGATTCATCCCGCCGGCTTGCGCCTGGCGGCTGAGTGTGGGGACGGCTTGCGCCCTGCGGCTCGCTGTGGGCCAGCGGTGCGATCGACGACGTTCAGTCGTCACGTGAAATCCGTGAAGTGCTTGTCTTCCGCGTCGGGGGCGAGCGCCATGGACCGGCTGTCGCCGGGCATCGGAATCCGCGGCGCCGGCGACAGGCGACGCGGCTGCGGTGAAGCGGGGCGGGGGATCGCGGGCCGTGCACATGGGGCCCGCGTGCCTGTGTGGCGGCGGGCCCGCGTGATGAGCGACCGCAGGGTCTCGACGACATCCTCCACCGCCTCGGACTGATTCGACAGGTCGG